>NZ_FXBB01000030.1 GCF_900177735.1 Dethiosulfovibrio salsuginis
GCTGGGGTGTTATACAGCATCTCCCCTGTCGTTTTATAATGCTCAATCTTGTCCGACAGCATTCTGTTATAGATAAAACGAACACATCCGAAACACTTGGCAAAATAGCTTTTTTGCTCCATATTAGGATATATACGATATTTATAGGCTCTTAGCATGATCTCACCTCGCTTTTTGCCCTACTGAATGGTTATTTGTGTCTAGCGGCATCTTCATAACACTACTTATAGCCTACACCACTGAGTAGATAAAAACAAGATTTATCGCCTATTGGCGACAAGCTATCCATCCCCGCCTTTCGCCTTTGGCTTAGAAGATGGGGAATTCCGCTTGACCTGTTAAACAACCCCGGCCGCTTTCGCCACCACGCCTACGAGCAGCTTAAGCCCTATCAGCATGGAACGTTCGTCAAAATCAAAATAATCGTTATGATGGCCTGCGGCTATATCCGAACCGATTATGACGTAAGTGGCCTTTCCACCTCGCTGTTGCACCCTATTCATCATCCACGTAGCGTCGTCGCTACCTCCCATATCGACTATATCCCCGACTTTATCGACCTCCTCTATCTCCGACGCCAATCCAGCCACCGTCGCCATAAGCTCGGCATCGCTGCTTGACGTAACAGCCTCCCCTACTTTTTTCGTCTCCCACTTGACCCCATACATCTCGGCGGAGGACCTTATAACCGTCTCGGCCCTATCGTAGACGTAGCTGGCTATTTCGTTGGTCTCCCCTCTGGTCTCTATTTTCATGGAGGCCCTAGGGGGAACGACGTTTCTCCCCTCTCCGGCGTTTAACACCCCTACGTTTAGACGGGTAACGCCTCCACTGTGTGGAGCTATGGCGTGAAGGTTTAAAGCGGCGGTGGCGGCGGCCAACAGGGCATTTTTACCTTTATGGGGCTCTCCACCGGCGTGGGATCCCATCCCTTTAAAGTCCACGTCCAGCTTTGTGGTACAGAGAAAACCTCTGGTGCCGGAGATAACGGTGCCGGTAGGAACTCCCATCCCAAAATGAGCGGCGACGAAAAGGTCAACGTCATCCAGAAGGCCCTTTTGAGTCATGGCGTATCCTCCCCGAACCCCCTCCTCCGCCGGCTGGAACAGGAGCTTAACCACGCCACAGAGTCGGTCTTTCATGGACATAACACGGCGAGCCAGAGCAATTCCCATGGCGGTATGGCCATCGTGAGCACAAGAGTGCATACAGCCCGGGTTTATGGACCGGAATCCCTCCCTGCTGGGAAGGTGGTCCTCTCCTTCCGCCTCGATGGTCTCGACGCAGTCTATATCGAAGCGAAAGGCGACCACCGGGCCAGGCCTGCGCGTATCAAGAACCGCCATAGCACCGGTATAGCCCCCCATTTTGTCTATCCATAGGGGATCGGCTCCCTGGCTCAGTGCCCTTTCGATATGCTCGTCGACATCGTCAGGACGGCCCATTATCGCCGATTGGTCGATAACGTCCTTTCCCACGGAAACCGAATAGCCAATATCCTCCAGAGAAGAGGCGACGTAGGCGGTAGTCCAGAACTCCGTCCATCCCGCCTCAGGATGGGCATGAAGCTCCCTCCTGGTTTCTATCAGATCCCTAAGGTCGGAAGACCAGTCCACTCTATCTCTCCTCCCCTTTTAACATCTCCAAAGCTCCGGCGACCATAAAACGGACCCCTATAGGCAAAGCCCTTTCGTCAGGCAGAAACTTTTCGTTATGAAGAGGGGGCATATCCTCAAAATCCACGTCCTCCGGGCAACAGCCCAGCCAGGCGAAAGCGGAGGGCACCTTTTCGGCGAAGAAGGCGAAGTCCTCTCCTCCAGGATGGACGGGAAGATCTGACAGGAGACCTTTTTCCCCCAAAACCTCCACCACAGCCCTCTGGGCTACGGACGTAACCTCAGGGTCGTTCATCGCCGACGGGTACCCGTGGCTGTAGTTAACCTCCGCCATACCACCTAGAGACTGGGCAACCCCCTCGGAGGTTCGCTTTATAAGCCGTTCCATAGTCTTTCTCACCGTCGGATCGAAGGTACGGACGGTGCCGTCGTAAGTAACCTTATCGGCCACTATGTTGTACCGGTCTCCGCCTTTTACGGTGCCTAAGGTCAACACCGCCCTATCGGAGGCTCCAACGCTCCGGGAAAGTATCGTCTGAAGGGCCATAACCACCGCTGATCCCACCACGACGGCGTCGATACCCATATCGGGCATAGAGGCATGACAGGCCTTGCCGTGAACCACTATCCCCAGCCGATCGGATGCCGCCGAGACCGCCCCTGTTTGTAGACCGATGATCCCGGTCTTCAAAGTGGGCCACACGTGGAGGCCTAGCATAGCGTCCACTTTAGGATTATCGAGCACTCCATCTTTTATCATGAAAGGAGCTCCACCGGTAGGGGAGTTCTCCTCCGCCGGTTGAAACACGAACTTTATCGTTCCATCGAAGCGGTCGGTCATCTCGGAGAGGACGTGAGCCGCCCCTAAAAGCACGGCGGTATGGGCATCGTGTCCGCAGGCGTGCATGACCCCATCGTTCTCGGAGGACCAAGGTAGGCCGGTGTTCTCCTGGATAGAAAGGGCGTCCATATCGGCCCTCAGACCAACGCACCTTCCAGGGCCTTTACCTTTAAGGATGCCGACGACGCCGTGGCCCCCGACACCAGTGTGGACCTCCGTGCCCAGACCTTTAAGGACATCGGCCACCAATGAGGCGGTCCTCTCCTCGTGATAGCTCAGTTCAGGATTACGGTGGATCTCCATCCTGTAAAATGTATATTTTTCCCTGAAACGCTCCTCCAAATTAGCTATAAGTTCTATCATTTTTACCCTCACCCTCGCTTCCATCTCTAAAAAGAGCAGGATATCTAGTTGATGTACTCCACCTTGAATATCATACCAGACTACCTAAGTTTTTTTACACGGGGCACGAATTTCACTGTTGTGAACGGTCTCAAATAATGGACACAAAGATTCATTTTTACGTCGATGCTATCTCAAGAAACACCTCATCCCCTGGAGAGGCCTCTCCCTGCTGTACAACCTTAAGAAAATATCCAACCTTAGGAAGAAGGCACCAGCCTCTGTAACCGTAGGAGTGGGGCTCTCCGGGCCTCTTACCTTTCTCAATAACCTCCAGCCTCGCGGTCCCTATCTGGAGGATAGATCCTAAAGGGATCTCCTCGGGGAGTCCGGCCACCGTAAGGTTTTCCGCGAGACATCCGACGGGAAACTCGAACCCCGCCTCCCTCTCTGCCTCCTTGACGTCCTCCTCCCGGAGAAGGCTCACCTCCCTATCGGAAAAGCCAAAGTGAGCGTCTCCCTTTAAACCGCCGAACAGAAATCGCCCGAACTTCAGAGGCACCTTGACGTTGCACCTTTCATCGCTGACACATAGAGCCCTTAAAATAGCCATCTCAAAACCTCCCTACATAGATCTAGGTGTATAATACCATTGCAACGTAGTTGCAAAATAAGCACGAAGGAGGAGTTTCTTTTGAGGTTTAAGTCACTTACTGTTTTTATGGTTATTTCGTTGATATCCCTATCAGGACCATCGGCCCGAGGGGAGGAGGTCATGGCAGTAGCCGCAGGTATATCTCCCTGCGTAGAGGAGATAATGGATCTCTACAAAACGAAAGGAGGAACCCCTCTTTCCATGGTCACAGGTCCCTGCGGAGCACTGGCAAAACAGGCGGAAGCCGGGGCTCCTTACGATCTGGTTATGATGTCCGAGCCAAGATGGCCCGACTGGATGAAGGGGAAAGGGTTGATCACCGATCTAAAAACTTTCGCCATAGGACAGCTTGTCCTATGGAGCCCTAAAGGAGACCAGCCCACGCTGGAAGGTCTCAAAAATCACGTCATAGCGATACCGGACCCTGAGATGACAGCCTACGGGATGCTGGCCAAGAATTATCTTACATCCCAAGGACTATGGGATTCGTTTATATCCGGCAAAATAGTGACGACAAAATCGGCCCCTCAGGCTGTGGTAGCCGTATCGGGAGGGGCGGCGGACTGGGCCTTTATCCCAAAGTTGTCGGCCCTAAAAGCAGGGGGGCCCTTTCTCTCCCTTGAGGCCACTATGGAACAGGTAGGAGGGCTAAAACCGGACAGCTCACCGAACGCCAGGGCCTTTTGGGATTTCTGTAGGTCGAAAGAGGCCGATAGCATATGGCTGAAATGGGGGTTCCTTCTGGAGGACAGACGTTGACCCAGGCTATCGTAATAAGCCTAAAGATCCTGGCCATAGACGTTCCTCTCCTGCTCCTGTTCGGCACAGGGGCAGGTTGGCTACTGGCTAAAAAAAACTTCGTCGGAAAAGCCTTCGTGGAGACTTTGCTGATGCTTCCTCTGGCCCTTCCACCAGCGGTACTAGGGTTATATTTACTGATGTTTTTCGGGAGGATACCTTTTTTTAGGTCTATGGGGCTGCTATTCTCCTTCCCTGCGGCTGCGCTGGCGGCCCTTATACCTGCCCTTCCTATGGTCATATCCTCCGCTAGGGCAGGATTTCAATCGGTACCTATATCGCTGGAGGACGCCGCCAGGACCATGGGAAAAGGGGAGATAGAGGTTTTTTTCAGAATATCCTTCCCCTTGGCGAAAAGGCACATCATGGCGGGACTGGCCCTTGCCTCCGCCAGAGCCCTGGGCGACTTCGGCGTAACCCTTATGATAGCGGGAAATATCCCGGGCAGAACCCAGACCCTTCCCCTCTACATCTACGGACAGGTGGAAACCCTGGAGTTCGCCAAGGCCAATATCGCAGCGGCCATACTGGCGGTAATGGGAATCCTGAGCCTGAGGTTCGTAAGGGCTATGGAGGCAGGCCGTTGAGTTGGCTTGAGGCGTCCTTTCAGCACCAGGAGGGTAGTTTTTCTCTATCGACCTCCTTTTCCATGGAGAAGGAGATAGGGGTGTTGTTCGGTCCCAGCGGCTCGGGCAAGAGCATGACCTTAAGGTTGCTGTGCGGCCTTATAAAGCCATCAGGCCTCGGTGAGCTCAAAATCGACGGCAGAGCCCTTCAGGGACCAGACAGCTGGACCAGGCCGAAAGACAGAAACATAGCCATCGTGTTTCAGGACCTGGCCCTGTTCCCCCACATGACCGTCAAGGAGAACGTCCTGTTCCCCCTTGGAAAGAGGGCCAGGCCCGAGGCCCTAAAATGGATCAAAAGGCTCGGCCTTGAGGAAAAGGCGGGGGAAATGCCTCACAGGCTATCGGGAGGCCAGAGACAGAGGGTCGCCCTTGCCAGAGCTCTGGCGTCGTCGCCGGACCTGCTGCTTCTGGACGAGCCTTTCAGCGCCCTGGACACCCCTTTGAGGCGGTCGCTCCGTCGGGAATTAAAGGATCTTCACAGAGAGACGGGAACCCCTATGATCTACGTAACCCACCAGATGGAGGACGTCTGTTCCATGGGTGACAGGGTCTTTCTCATGAGAGAGGGCTCTATATCAGGAGAGGTGGACCTGAAGAACCTCACCTCCGCCGACTCGGCGTCCTGGCATCACCTGGGCTGGGGGAACATGGTCGAAGGCTCGGTCCGAAAGGGACGAGGGGCTACGGTTTTTGAGTGGCCCGGAGGATCGGTTATACTGCCTCCATCGGTGAAAGAGGAAGGCCCAGCTTCCGCCTTTGTGCCGTCGGACCGGATATCCATAGTCTACCCCTCCATCCCCCTCGACCCGTCCTTCGTGGAAAACACCATGACAGGGACGGTGATCGAGCGGTACATCATGGGACGGAGGTGCCACCTTCAGGTGGAGATAGGGAACCATTTGTGGCAGGTGGAGTTTCCGTCCACCTCCTACGAGGTTCTGGGCATAGAGGAAGGATCAAAGGTGACAATGGCCGTTAGGCCAAAGGACATATCCATAATACCAAAGCGGAGGTGATTAAGGTGAAGACCAAAACCATACCGACAGAGCAGTCTCTGGGGCTAGCCCTGTCCCACGACCTGACCCTCATATCCCCATCGGAGGGATTCAAAGGTCCCAAGTTTAAAAAAGGCCACGTGATCGAGGAAAAGGACCTGCCGGTCCTTAGGTCCATGGGAAGGGAGAACCTTACGGTCCTCGAGCTGGAGGAAGACGAGGTCCACGAGGACGACGCCGCCTTAAGGCTGGCTAAGGCCATAACCGGAGGCAACCTGGAGGTCCGAGGCCCTGGAGAGGGCAAGTGCTCCCTGATAGCCCGCTGCGACGGCCTCCTGGACCTTGACCCCGACTCGATAAACCTGATAAACCAGGATCGACACTGGATAGTGGCAACATTATCAAACCATATCCCCGTAAAAAAGGGAGAGAACGTGGCTTCCTTCAGGGTGTTGCCTTTAGCGGTAAAAGAGGCACAGGTGAAAAGGGCGCAGGAGCTGGCTAGGCCCATATCTATACTGCCCTACGACCCCAAAAAGGTGGCCCTGGTTACCACCGGGCGGGAAATTGCGGAAGGCAGGATAAAAGACGTCTTTCGTCCTATGCTGGAGGACAAGATAGCCCCCTACGGCGGCTCCTTAGTCCATTACTCGATCGTAACCGACGAAAGGGAAGCCATAGGAGAGGCTATAGAAGAGGCCATAGGCTCAGGATCGAATCTGGTGGTGTGTACCGGAGGGATGAGCGTAGACGCCGACGACGTCACCTCCTCGGCTATAGCGGATAAAACCGATAAGGTTGTCATCAAAGGGGTTCCCCTCCTTCCGGGATGCCATTTTATGCTGGCCACAAAGGGCCCTGTAACCGTCCTCGGGGTCCCAGGGGGAGCGGTGTTTGAGCCGCTGACGTCACTGGACATAGTGCTTCCCAGGATATTCGCCGGGAAACACCCCGACGACGACCAAGTCAGAAGCTGGGGGGTAGGTGGACTCTGCCGCCACTGTCCGGTATGTAACTTCCCCTGCTGTAGCTTTGCCTCAAGGTAACACTATGGACGAGGCGGAAAACCTGCGACAGGCCGGCGTTCGGGCCACCGCCTGCCGGGTGGCGGTGCTGAAGGAGCTCTCCGACAGGGAGGCCCCGGTGGCCCATAGAGACCTGGAGTGTGCCCAGTCGCTGCAGGAGTTCGACAGGGTCACCTTATACCGAGCCCTCTCAACCTTGGAGGAAAAGGGCCTGGCCCACCGAATTCTGGGGAGCGACGGAACCTGGAGATACTGCGCCCACGACCCCAACCAGACCGGATGTCCAGGCAACCACGGCCATATGGAATGCTCGGTCTGTGGAGAGATGATATGCCTGATCAACCAGCCTATACCGAATCTAGAGATCCCCGAGGGCTGGGCTATCGCAGGAAAACAGCTCCTGGCCTACGGTACCTGCCCAAAATGCTCTGATAGAAAGGAACGGATTTAAAATGGGTATACTATACTCCTCTATCGAACTGATATCACACAAGCTAAAGGAAGCGGAGGTCCCTATGGAAACCTCGGTTACCTCAAGGGCCCTGGGGCTGGAGGAATCCCTAGGGGAACCCTCGCCATATAAGGACTTCGCCCTTCAAAGGGGAGTGGAAAAACTCATGGACGTGGAGATAGAGGGCCATCACGGCCAGTCCTTCACGTCCTCCCCTTGCAACTGGGTAGGGACAGTAGGAGAAATCCTCTCAATGGACATAGAGGACGACAGAGCCAGGGCCCTGTCTATAGGGGCTATAAACTCCCTGGCCTCTCTTTTGGGGCTCAGCTCAAAAACCGTACACTGCAAGGACCGAGAACCGGAGCTCTGCGGAAAGGAAATCGCCCGATGGGCAGAGGAAAACACTTCCTCCGAGGACATAGTCGGAGTAGTCGGATATCAGCCGGCGATCCTCAGCAACCTGGCACGAACCTTAGGCCCTGAGAGGGTGAGGGTACTGGACCTAAACCCCGCCAATATAGGCCAGGTACGATACGACGTCACAGTATGGGACGGAGACAGAGACCTGGAGACCATGGCGAATCAGGCCTCTATATGTCTCGCCACCGGATCGTCCCTGTCCAACGGAACCGCCGACTCCCTTTTAGAGACCTTCCGATCCAGAGGAAAAGAACTCACCTTTTTCGGAACCACCATATCGGGACCGGCGGCACTCCTTGGACTAAAGCACATATGCCCCAGGTCATGTTAAAAACCGGAGCTATAGTTCCGGCGGCGGGCCTCGCCTCACGGATGGGAGAATGCAAGGCCACTATGGAGATAGAGGGAAAGCCAGCGCTGACCTGGATCGTCACGTCCCTCAGGGAATCGGGCATAGACGATGTAACGGTGGTGACAGGACACTGGAGGGATCAGGTCGAACCTCTGGCAAGGGCCCTGAACTGCTCCACCGTCCACAATCCTGAATACATGGACGGAATGTTCTCGTCGGCTAAAAAAGGCATCAAATCGATCCCCCAGGAGTGGGATCGGTTTTTCTTCCTGCCCGTGGACGTGCCGCTGGTCAGGCCCTCCACCCTCTCCAGACTGACCGAGGAGGAAGGTTCTTTGGTGTACCCTCGGTTTATGGGAAAAAGAGGACATCCACCGCTGATCCACCGGTCTCTCATAGACCGTATACTGAGCTGGGACGGAGGGATGGGGCTCAGGGGGGCCCTTGAGAGCCTGGAGCCCCTGGCCTGTGATGTCACGGTGATAGACCAGGGGATCGACCTGGACATGGACAGGCCCAAAGACCACCGATATATATCCTCCCTGGCGACCAGGAGGGATCTGCCTACAGATATGGAGATAAAGGCCCTGGAGGAACTGGCGGGGACGCCGGAAAACGTCCTGAGACACGAGATGAGGGTGACCCAGACCGCCATAGATATAGCCTCTCTCCTTGAGGAAAGGGGCTTCAGAATGGACAAAGACCTCCTCCGGGCCGCCGCCCTTCTCCACGACCTCTGTAGGACGGAGAAAAAACACGGCCTGGCGGGGGCGGAGTTGCTGAGGAATCAGGGTTTCTTCTCCGTAGCCAGACTCGTGGCCACCCATATGGATCACCCCTACGACGGCACATTGGACGAAGGCACAGTTCTCTATCTGGCGGACAAGCTCACCTGCAACGACGGACTTTGCTCTATAGACCAACGGCTTGCGGGAATGATGGCCAAGTTCAAAGGCGACGAAAAGGCACAGGAAGGGGCGGTAAGGAGGCTTAAAAAGGCCCAGACCATCCTGGATCACCTGTCGGATATACTGGGCCGTAACGCCATGGAGGCCCTTCGATGACCACGGTGTTTCTGGTCCGCCACGGCCAGCCAGACCTGCCAAAGGAGAAGGTGTTTTACGGGTCCACCGACCTACCTCTATCGGAGAGGGGGAGGGAACAGGCGAGAGCCCTAGGCCCTATCTGGAGGGATATAGGCCCTCTGAAGGCCTTTTCAAGCCCCCTACGCCGAGCGCTAGATACCGCCAGGCTATCGGGCCTTGAGCCGGAGGTCGTGGACGATCTGAGGGAGATCGACATGGGATCATGGGAGATGATCCCTTTCGAGACGGTGTCCCGCGATTTCCCCGAGGATTTTGAGGACAGGTGGAGAGACATAGAGACCTTTCGCCCTCCCGGCGGGGAGAGCTTTGAGGATGTAGCGGAAAGGGCCACCGACGGCCTGAACCGACTGATCCAGGGCAATCAAGGACCGATAGCCCTTTTCGGCCACGGAGGCCTTTTTAGGTCCATACTATGGCGAACCATAGGGATCCCTCTGAGGGTCGCTTTCCGCCTAAACCAAGATCACTGCGGCATCCACGTTATCGACTTTACCGAGGGCAAAAAAAATCTAAGGCGGACCAACTGGCTACCGATGGACAGATGGGGTGACTGAGGTGAACGGAGATATTCTAAAATCCCTGGAACAGGCTATCAATCACAACTCTCTAGGGGTTCTCTGTACCGTAGTTGGAAAAAACGGCTCAACTCCCTGCCGGGTGGGGGCCAAGATGTGGGTGGACCCCGAAGGATCCATAAAGGGGACCGTCGGAGGAGGAGACCTGGAACAAAGGACCATCTCAATGGCGCTGGAGATGATATCGAGTGGAACTCCCCACAGGATACTGGAATACCGGCTGGACCCAGGGGAATCCGGCGGGACGGGCCTTATCTGCGGCGGCGCCACGTCGGTCTTCCTCGAGCTGTTGGGCAGAAGGAGGGAGGTGGTCATCTTCGGAGCGGGCCACGTCGGACAGGCAGTCGGGACTATAGCGTCCTTCTGCGGCTACTCGGTGACCTTCTGGGACGACCGTCAGGGCATAAAAACGGCGGAAGGGACCAGAGTTGTAAACGTACCGCTGGAGGAGGCCCTGGCCCATCTGGACCTGGTTCAAGGGGTATCGGTGGTAGTATGCACCTGGGGGCACGGCAAAGACGGCGACGTCGTAAAGCTTCTCGACGGATGCGGTGCGTCCTACATAGGTATGTTGTCGTCGAAGACGAAGGCGGCTAAACTATGGGAGAGGCTGAGAGCCGAGGGAGTGTCGGAGGAACACCTTTCGAGGATCCATACCCCTATCGGCCTCAGCATAGGTGCTGGTTCTCCTCAGGAGATAGCCATATCCATAATGGCGGAGATAATAGCGGTAGAATCGGGGAAGGGATCGGTGGGCTGTCCATCGACCTTGTGATAGCAGAAAGAGGGGGACACATATGGGGAAATACACAGGATCTCTTAAGGACATTCCGCTGCACCAAGCCAGTGGTCCGACCATGGAAAAACGGATAGTTTTCAGCCCGGAGGTCAACGACTGGCCGGGCCACGTCGTCCGCTACTTCACCATCAAGGCGGGAACGGGCAACCCTCTACACCGCCACGACTGGCCCCACTGGGGACTTATCCTAAAGGGAAACGCCACCGGCGTAGTCGACGGAGAGACATTCCACATGGAGGAAGGAGGATGGTTTTACATTCCACCTAAGGTCACCCACCGTTTCCAGGCGGGAGACCAGGATTTCCACTTCATCTGTATGGTCCCGGAGGAGGGAGACAGGCTGCCTGTCACCCTGGTGGAACAGCCCTAGCCTAAATAGCAGGCCCGAACGATAGGTTCGGGCCTGCTATTTCAATCTTTTCTCATGCTTATAGGATCGGAGTACTGGGCCTCGGCGTCCCAGGGGAACAGTATCCAGGTGTCCTGGCTGACCTCGGTGACGTAGGTATCCACGTAGGGCTTGCCCTCGGGCTTAGCGTAGACCGTGGCGAAACGGGCCTCGGGAAACATCTCTCTGACCACCTTGGCGGTCTTGCCTGTGTCCACCAGATCGTCCACTATGAGCCAGCCTTCGCCTTTGCTGGATGTATCTATGTTCTTGATTATCTGAAGCTCTCCCTGACGTTTCATGGTATAGCTGGAGATACACACCGTGTCAACAAGTTTAACGTCAAGCTCCCTGGCCATTATGGCCGCAGGGATGAGCCCACCCCTTGCGATACCTATGATCCTCTCCCATTTACGATCCAACAACCTCCAGGCCAAAGCCTTACAGTCCCTCTGAATCTGCTCCCAAGAGACGGTAAACGTCTTGTGATATCTGTCCTCTGAACCCATACAAATCCCCTCCAAAGATAAAAAAATCCCCCCATATCCCAGGGGAGTGCCGGCGACTCTCTCAACCTAATTTTACATAAAGAAGGGGAAATATGAAAGCTATCTCTTATAGTTGTCGTGGAAAAAGACGTATCGAACGTGATATACTCGGCTTAGGCGAGCTTTCATTCGCTAAAAGAAAAGGAGGTAATCACGGTGAAAAAACGCACAGTAACAGTGGCACTGGCCTTATCCTTGGCGGTGCTGGTCGGAGGGGCGGCCATAGCCGCCATGAAGAGGATCCCCATACATGACATCAAAGTCGGCTTTATCTATATCGGTCCTGTAGGTGACGGAGGATACACCTACATGCACGACCAGGGTCGAACCTACATGCACGAGCATAATCCCGATCTTCCCAAAAGCGTCATAGTGGAGAACGTGCCTGAAGGACCTGACGCCGCCAGGGTCACCGAGACCCTTGTGAGACGAGGGGCTAACGTGATATTCGGAAACTCCTTCGGCTACATGGACTTCATGCTTGATGTGGCAAACCGCTACCCAGAGGTGTACTTCATGCACTGCTCGGGGTACAAAACCGCCCCTAACATGGGAACCTATTTCGGCAGGATGTACCAGCCTCGCTATCTCTCCGGAATGGTAGCGGGAGCTATGACCAAAAGCAACGTCCTTGGCTACGTGGCGGCCCAGCCGATCCCAGAGGTCATAAGGGGCATAAACGCCTTCACACTGGGAGCCAGAAGCGTCAATCCCAAGGTGACCGTAAAGGTCATATGGCTTTTCTCCTGGTTCGACCCGGGCAAGGAAAAAGAGGCAGCTAAAGCCCTCATAGACGCAGGTGCCGACGTAATCGGTATGCACGCCGACAGCGGAGCCGCCCCTCAGGCCTGCGAGGAAGCTGGAGCCTACGTCATAGGCTACAACAACGACATGTCCCAGTTCGCCCCGACGAAACACCTCACCGCCCCGATCTGGAACTGGGGTGCGGTATACGACTACACCGTCAAACAGGTCTCCGAGGGAGTATGGCAGCCAGATCAGATCTGGTGGGGACTTAAGGAAAACATGGTCGGTCTGGCCCCCTTCAACGAAGCGGTGCCCAAATCGCTCATAGAGACCGTCGAATCCAGAAAGAAGGCCATAATCGCTGGAGAGTGGGACGTATTCTGGGGCCCCATATGGGATCAAAAGGGAGAGCTTAAAGTCAAAGACAACGAGAAAATGACCGACGGAGAGATGTTGGGCATGGACTGGTTCGTCGAAGGAGTGGAGGCCAGCATCCCTAAATAGAGGCCAGCGTCTTCTCTTATGACGCCGTCTTGAGGCGTTATGTTTTGTGAGGGTGCTTTAAGGCACCCTCACGTTATTTTTATTTAAGGGGGAATAGCCCGTGGTTGAACCTAACGCCCTGTTGGTCGAGATGAAGGGGATAACCAAATCTTTCCAGGGCATCAAGGCAAACGATCAGATAGACCTGACCCTAAAAAAAGGGGAGGTACTGGCCCTTTTAGGGGAAAACGGAGCAGGCAAGTCGACTTTGATGAACGTCCTCTCTGGGATATACCTCCCCGACGGAGGGACCATAGACATAGGCGGTACCAGGCTCTCCTTTCGATCTCCTAACGACGCTATCTCCGCGGGAATCGGCATGGTTCACCAGCACTTCATGCTCGTCCCCTCCCAGACGGTGTGGGAGAACATGGTCCTCGGGCTTCCCGACCTCCCTCAGATTCTCCCTAAGGGTAAAATCATATCGGAGATAACGGCCATCTCAAAGCAGTACGGCCTGGAGGTCGACCCAGAGGCGATCATATGGCAGCTATCTATAGGGGAGCAACAGAGGGTGGAGATACTGAAGACCCTCTACAGAAACGCTCAGGTCCTTATCCTGGACGAGCCTACGGCGGTACTGACCCCTCAGGAAGCCAGAAGCCTTTTCAACACCATAAAGAGAATGACCGAGGAAGGTCGAGGAATAATATTCATATCCCATAAGCTAGACGAAGTTATGGAGATATCCGACAGGGTAACGGTCCTCAGGAAAGGCAAGCTGATAGGGACGGTGGATAGAGAAAACGCCAGCAAGGAAAAGATCGCCGAGATGATGGTAGGGAAGAGGATCAACCTGGACCTGGACAAAAAGGACATCACACCGGGAGAGGTGGTCTACTCTCTATCCCAGGCTAACGCCATCAGCGACAGAGGGCTAAAGGCATTGGACCAGGTCTCCCTGGAGCTTAGAGAAGGCCAGATTCTGGGACTGGCGGGAGTCGCAGGAAACGGCCAGACCGAGCTATGTCAGGTTATGGCTGGACTCAGAAAAATGACCTCCGGCAAGCTGATACTGAAAGGCAAAGAGGTCACCGATAGCTCTCCAAGGGAGCTTATCGACGGCGGAATTCGCTACATACCGGCGGACCGAAAAGGGACAGGAATGGTCTCCAACATGGACGTACGGGAAAACTCGACCCTGAAAAGATACTGGAGAAGACCGGTCGCACGGGGAGTCCTTATAGACTGGAAAGCGGTCTTAAAACACGCTCTAGGAATAGTCAAAAACTTTAACGTAGATACCCCATCGGTGGAGACTCCTGTAAGAAATCTCTCCGGTGGAAATATACAGAAACTCATGCTAGGTCGGGAGCTCAGCGATATCCCTAAGGTGCTCATAGCCATGAACCCCACCTGGGGCCTGGACGTAGCGGCCACCAGATTCGTCAGAGAACAGCTTCTCGAGGAGAGGGAAAAAGGTGCGGCTATATTCCTGATATCCGAGGACCTAGACGAGCTCATGTCCCTCAGCGACAGGATCGCGGTCATGTACAGAGGAAAGATAATGGGATTAGTCGAGGATCCAAACACCTTCGGCATAGAGAGAATAGGGATGATGATGGCAGGGACCAGAATCGAGCAAGTCGGAGGTGGTCTGTGATGAGACTTAAGGCTCAAAAAAGGCTAAACCAGCCTCTGTGGCTGGAGATAGCCATACCTGTCGGTGGACTGATTATGGCCATCCTCACCAGCGGCGTCTTCCTCATGCTCATGGGGGTTTCACCTGTGGAAGCCTATATGGAGATTTATTATTCCGCCTTCGGCGACAGCTATGGCCTCAGCGAATGCATGGTCAAGGCGATACCTCTCGCAATGGCCGCCATAGCGGTGATGCTGTCTTTTAAGATGCTCATATGGAACATAGGGGCGGAGGGCCAGATATTCATGGGAGCCATCGCGGCGGCGGCGGCGGCTCGATACTTCCCCTCGGACAACCACGTCTTTATGCTTTTTTCCATGGGGTCTATGGCCATAGTCGCAGGAGGACTGTGGGCGGCCTTTGCGGGATATCTGAGAGCCCGGTGGAACGTCAACGAAATCATAACCACTCTTATGATGAACTACATAGCCATACACCTGATGGACTACTTCGTATACGGCCCTTGGCGGGACCCCGCCAGCCTCGGCTTTCCTATGACCGCCCCGTTCCCCCAATCCGCCAGACTGGCGGTCATGGGCTGGGGAAGGGTTCACTCAGGGATAATTCTCGCCGCTATCCTGGTATTCATAGCTTGGTGGATATTCAAGATGACCCGTTGGGGATACGAGATCCGGGTTATAGGGGAGAACCCTCAGGCGGCCACATTCGCCGGAATAGACTACGTTAAAAACGTTGTCGTAGTGATGTTCATATCGGGAGCGATAGCGGGCCTAGCGGGCATGACCGAGGTCGCAGGGCTACAGGGCAGGCTTCAACACGGCTTTTCTGGAGGTTTTGGCTACACCGCCATAATAGTGGCCTGGCTATCCAGGCTCAACCCTATAGCGATAGCGCTGGTATCCTTCCTCATGGGAGGACTGCTGGTCGGAGGCGAATCCCTCCAGATCGTCATGGGCCTGCCTATAGCTAGTACCCTAGTGGTACAGGGATGTATACTGTTTTTTATCCTGGCAGGGGAGTTCTTTCGCCGTTACCGTATAGTGATATCAAAGGGGGATATATAACATGGAGATCCTCATACCTATTTTGGCAGCAGCGGTCAGGAGCGGAACCCCAATACTCTACGCCACCTTAGGGGAGATCGTCACGGAAAAAAGCGGAGTGATGAACCTAGGGCTTGAGGGACTAATGCTACTGGGGGCCCTATCAGGCTTCGCGGTCACCTCAGCGACAGGTAACCCATGGCTAGGGGTGGCGGCGGCGTTCGCCGCAGGGGCCTTTTTCAGCCTTTTCCACGCCGTGGTCTGTATATCTCTAGGGGGAAACCAGGTCGTCAGCGGACTGGCTTTAACCATGCTGGGCACCGGTGTAACCGCCATACTGGGTCGAGACTACGTCGGCCAGCTCATAAAGGGTTTTGCCAGGCTGCCTGTGCCTTTTTTATCGGATATACCTCTCATAGGACCTATATTCTTCCGTCACGACCCTCTGGTATACCTCTCCTACGGCCTGGTGGCCTTTCTATGCTGGTTCCTGTGGAGGACCAAATCAGGGCTCAACCTCAGAGCGGTAGGGGATAACCCAAGGGCCGCTGACTCTCTAGGGATAAACGTAGTGGCCATAAGGTATATCTACACGATGGTAGGAGGGGGAATCGTCGCGATCGGGGGAGCCTACCTCTCGGTGTCCTACAGCCATATGTGGACCGAGGGGATGTCCGCCGGAAGGGGATGGATCGCCGTGGCTCTGGTCATATTCGCCATATGGAACCCCGCCAGAGCGGCTTTCGGTTCCTACCTCTTCGGAGGGGTAGAGGCCTGTCAGCTGAGAATCCAGGCCGCCGGAACCAACATATCCGCCCCTCTGCTTCTGATGTTGCCCTACGTCCTGACCATAACCGTGCTGGTCGTCATATCTATCAGAAAGGGGAAAGGTATCCTCTTCGGTGCCCCTGCCTCTCTAGGGACGCCTTTTTACAGGGAAGAGAGATAAAAACGAGCGGCACAGGCCATTCAACAGGCCGTGCCGCTCGTTTTTATCTCTCTATAGCCTCCAGGTCCCGAGAGACCTTAGCTAGGTCGTCCATACCCTGGATATCCGACTCAAGCATAGGCAGCTTAACCACTCCGTACTTGCCGAACTTCTCGTCTATGGTGGCGAGGTGTCCCTCCTGAGACTCCCTCCGACGACGGAGGAACTCCCCAGCCTCGGCGGGGATAATCCTGTTCACCACCACCGAACCTACCTTTATATCGAACTCCTCAAGCAGGGCTATGGCCCGCTCGGTCTCCAATACAGGCATCTTCTCCGGGTTCAGGACAAAGTGGAACACCGAGAGCTCGTGGTCGGTCAGCAGATCCTTGGCCCTCTGGAACATGTCCCTTCGTCTGGAGAGAATGTCGAATATAGGGTCCTCCTTAAGCTTCTCCTGGAGGTCCTTCTCGTATTTAGCGGCCATCCTCATAAGATCCATGGCCTTGGTCCTCTTCTTTATGAGGTGCTCTATCCACACCTCCAGGACCTCCGGCAAGGTCAGCAGCCTGAGGGTATGGCCTGTAGGGGCGGTGTCGAATACCACCACATCGTACTTATCCCCCGCCTGCTCCATTATCTCGACGAACCGATCGAATATAGCCGCCTCCTCCGCACCGGGAGAGAGGTAGGCTATTTTGAGCTGTCTTTTGATCTCCTCCACTATAGCCGCACTGACTATGTGGAGCATCTGAGACTGAATCGACTCCATATACCTCCTGGCCTCAAGGGCGGCGTCGATCTCCAGTCCCCAGAGGTTAGGCTCTAGCTTTACGACCTCGCTGCCTATAGGATGGCCTACCGCATCGGCGAGAGAATGGGCGGGATCGGTGGAGACCACCAGAGTCCTGACCCCTCTCCTAGCGAGGTTAAGGGCGTAGGAAGAGGCGCAGGTGGTCTTTCCGGTGCCCCCTTTGCCGCCAAAGAAAGTGAATCTCCTGTACATTTACGCCACCCTTTCCGGATCAATCGAAATCGAACTGAGACGCCTTCTCGGCGATTATCATCTTACGGTTCTGGATACGCCTCTCCCAACCTTCCATATCCTCCGCCACGTAGGGGAGGATCTCAAGCATGTAGTAGGAGATAGGGTTCGGTATTCCCAGATAGTCCCCGAATAGAAGGAGCATCAGGTCATCGTTTACGTCGAAGGCCTCTTTCCTTATGACGGCGTTACGCTTGTCCAAAAAGGTTCCGAAGGCAAAAAGCTTTGCCCAGTAGAGGTACTTTTTCAGGAGCCTGAGCAGTTTTTCCATGTTTTCCCTCTTTTCGGTATGTCTAATCGATTTCCTTGCCTTTGAACCGAGGATCCTTCATAAGCTCTCTCATTATCTTCATAGGAACCCCCAGGTCGGCGGAAATCTGGTCGATAGAGGCGACCTGCCCCGGCTGATGCCACAGATACTCCCTAACCTGGTCTCTGAGGCGACGATAACGTCCCTCGCAGTCCCCACAGGCCATATCCTCGGAGGTACCGAAGAAAGCCCTACCGCAAAGGGCACAGGCCTTTATACCCGAACCTCCGCTCACTACCGGTCACCTACCGCTAGAGCTATGGTCTGAAGCATCAGCTTTTTGTTTATGGGCTTAGTGAGGTAATCGTTCATGCCAGCGTTAAGGCACATCTCTCTGTCCCCTTTCATGGCGTTGGCCGTCATGGCGATGATAACAGGGCTATAGGATATCTCTCCCGATCTCTCCATCTCTCTAATTCTCTCCGTCGCTTCCAGGCCGTTCATACCGGGCATCTGGACGTCCATCAGGACTAGGTCATAGACGGCCTTCTTGACCGAATCAACGGCCTTAAAACCGTCCTCCGCCGAATCTATAGTCCATTCAAGGCCCGCCAGCATAGCCTCCGCCAGCTTACGGTTTAACATATTATCCTCGACCAGCAACACCTTTAGCCCCCTAGGGACAGGCAGCTCGTCTTTATCCTCTTTCCGCTTAGGTTCTTTATCCTCCCTGACGATCGGGAAAACCACGTCGACAAAAAAGGTAGATCCAACGCCGACTTTGCTCTTAACCCAGATACGACCTCCCATAAGGTCGATTATCTGGCGGGATATAGCCAGACCCAGCCCCGCTCCTTTAAATCGCTTAGAGAGAGAGGCGTCACCTTGATAAAAGGTATCGAATATCTTGCCCAGCTTCTCCTCCGGTATGCCAAGCCCCGAGTCTTTGACGGAGAACCGAAGGGAAACCTCCCCCTCGGAAATCCTAAGGGGAGACACGGTAAGGGTTATTCCGCCTTTTTCCGTGAACTTTGCGCCGTTGTTCATCAGGTTCATCAGGACCTGCTTCAGCCTAGCGGGGTCACACAGAACCTTATTCGGCAGGGTTTTATCCCATACGTACTCCACTATCAGCCCTTCCGCCATGCCCCCCGCTCTGGTCATATCCACCACGGACCGACAGAGGTCCTCAAGGCCACAGGGCTCGGTCTTAAGGACCATCTCCCTGGCCTCCACTCTGGATAGATCCAGTATATTATCGATTAGGTGAAGCAGATCCTTTCCGGCAAAGCGAGAGTTTTCGAGGAAATCCCTGTCCCTGCCGGATATATCGGAGGAATCCAGGACTAAGTCGGTCATACCAAGCATAACGTTAATAGGGGTCCTTATCTCGTGGCTCATATTGGCCAAAAAGGCGCTTTTAGCGGCGTTAGCCGCTTCAGCCCTCTCCTTCGCCAGGATCAACTCGTCGTTTGCCCTCTCAAGATCGATGGTCCTCTTTCTGACGATATCCTCCAGGTTATGCTGATACTCGGTGAGCCTTACCTCCGACTCCACAAGGCGAGCTACCTTTTTTTCAAGATCCCTATTGAGCTCCTGAACTAAGGTATAAAGCTCCAGGTTTTGCAGGGAGATGGACGTAATGCTCAGGATCAGGGCCATAAAAGAAAGGGATATGTCGTCTATGTATCCCTTATCCCTGTCGTAAACCGCCATGAACATACCCATTATCCGGGACGAGGTCGACAGAGAGCAGAGCATGACGCTGTATCTTTCGTCTATAGAGTTTAAAACCGTCGGCTGGGTTCGACCTAAAACCCAGGCAAAGGTGCCGTCCTCGACGAGTCCTTCGTGCTCTCTCTCAATAAAGGGGACCCAATCATCAGGATCACAGAAATCCAGGCAAAAATCCTGGTCCTCTCTGTCGACCAGATAGAAAGCCACCGCCGAAAAAGGACACAGCCTTCGGACCTTCCCGGACGCGTCGGTGAGGAGTTTTTCCTTATTGACTACCTCTCCAAGGACGGAGGATCGGCTGTTAAAGCTTAAAACGGCGTCAAGGTAGCCGACAACCAGCTCCCTCTCCTTTTCCAACGCTTTGAGTTTTTCCTTTGGCTCCATCATTTTAAGAACACGTCCACTATCTCCGATATCTGCCTCTCCGCCCGAGAACACATCGGTTCCAGAACGTTATAGGACAGATCGAGCCTGTTCCAACCTTCGTCATCCATGGCGGGAATAGGCATAATAGGGCTCCAGCCGTAGCCAGTGGCGAAGGATAGACAGTCGGCCACGTGGAGGATAGAGCTCTCCAGATCCTCGGAGGAAAAAAGGGGGTTGTCCTTATATTTTACTATATTAACCAAATAAGAAGGAACTTTCCATTCAGCCAGAAGGGAGGCCCCTAAAAAGGCGTGAGAAAACCCGAAGACCTCCCTCTCGCATATAGGCAGAGAGATTTTATCTCGACAGGACCGACGGATCACCAACTCTACAGCCACAGGACACTCTCCGATCAGGAGCAAAAGGCCGATGTCCCGGAGAAGCCCTGCCAGGAAAAAATGGTTATCCGAGGGCAGTCTCTTCTCCCCAGCGAGAAGCCTGGCGAAGACCCCACAGGCCACCGAATTTCGCCAAAACCTCTCCATATCCAGCACGTCCTGTGACAGTTTTGAGAAATACCTTATGGCGGTTATGCCTATGGCCAAGGTGGTCAACTCCCTACCTCCTAGGATGGTAACGGCCCTCTGGATAGAGCCTATTTTCGAGGGAAATCCGTAGTAAGCGCTGTTGACTATCTGTAGTAGCTTTGCGGAGAGACTGGTATCCTTCTCCACCACCTGTGCTATGTGGGTAGCGGAGCTTCTAGGGGACTGGAGGACCTCCACTATCTGTCTATAGGTATCGGAAAAGGAGAAAAGCCTGGTCTGCTTTCCGACTATGGACGAGATGGAAACCCTGGAAAGGTCCTCCATCTTACCTTTTCCTTCATCGCCGACGGAGCGGAGATCGGGGATAACCGATATGCCCTTCTGCCCTATCTGGTTCATCACCCTTATAGTGGCCGCCCTGGAAAGCTCCTTAAGGACCGGAGTTCCCCTTCCGCAGATGGAGAAGAGGTGGTCCAGATATGCCACTCCAGTGGTGAGGTCCGACCGGGACATAGGGGGTATCTGAGGCATACGGTCGGGCTCGTCATCTCCCTCTACCTCTACCTCGATAACCCCCCAGCTTTTCAGGAGCTTCAGGTGGCGAGACTCTATAGTGGCTCCAGAGGCCATTATGAACCGTCCGGTAGGGGCGGTGACATCTTTTTTTACCACCATGCCTTCTTTTAGTTTGTCCACCCTGATAAGCGCCATAGTATCTCCTCTTAGTTTTATGATTTAGGGGAGTTTCCCCGACGGCACTATAGTATCACAAATACCTTAAGGAACTGAGCCCTAGGGCTCAAAATTCGGTATCAGCCAGACAAAAAAACCCAGGGCGAAGACCACAACACCGTCCAGGGCCAGAATGGACCGGATCGACCATATCTGAGAGACGACACCGTTCAGCATGAGGGCCAGAGGCATCACCGAATAGGCCACCGCGGTGAGGACGGCGAAAAACCTTCCCCTCATGTGGTCCGGGACCCTCCTCTGGAAGTAGGCCATGGCGGCGGCGTTTACCAGAGCCAGCCCAGCTCCGGCGACAAATACCGCCACCAGAGCCACAGCGAGGCCCGGCGACAGGCCGAAGGCCCCTAAAGACAGCCCCGTCAGGGCCACCCCACCGAACACCCTAAGGGAAACCTTTCCCTCGGATATGAAGCTGACCAAAAAGGCGGTCAACACGGCGCCGGAGGCCAACGAGGCCTCCAGATAGGCCACCCAGGACACCGGGCCGTCGAAGCCGAACTTCACCATCATAGGGACCGACACCATGAGAGGAGCCGCGAAGAAGTTGAGCCCACCGAAGAGACAGAGGTACCCCAATACGTCCCGATTTTTGACGAGCCAAGAGAGGGCCTCGGACATCCTGCCCTCCGACGGCCTGGTGTCGGGCCTAAGAGGGTTTTTCACCATACAGATAAACAGCAGGGACAGACAGAAGGTCACACCGTTTATCCCGAAAGCCCCAGCCGTGCCTAAAACCGCCAGGGCAATGCCTCCAAGAGCCGCCCCTATAACGTTGGACAGCTCCACCACCGACGAGTTGACCGCCGCAGCGGACGCCAGAGAGCCCTGATCCGTCAGGGCCTCCAGCGATCCGTTAGCGGCAGCCTCGAAAAGAGGCATAAAAGACGAAAGTAGCAGCACCAGTACGTACATGGCAGGGATGGACATAGAGCCCTTAACCAGCAAAAAGGTCATCAGAACCATCACCAACAGCCTGGCGAAGTCGGAGAGGATCATACAGGATCGGCGGCTGAACCGGTCGGCCATGACCCCAGATATGGGCCCCAACACCACCGCCGGAAGCAAGGTCAGGCCCATCAGAAAGCCCAGGTGCATAGGACCGTTGGGCCCGGCGTCGTTAACCGCCCACCAGGACAGGGCTATGGTGAAAAGCTTATCCCCTATGGACGAGACGAACCGAGCGGCGAAAAAACGGCGAAAGTCGTGAAAACGGACCAGAGGATGGTCCCTCATGGAAAGGGCCAAGTTATCTCTCCCGTCTGTCCACTATACGGCGGACCTTGCCGGTCCTGCCAAGCCTCTCTATGGTCCTAGGCGGAACAACCGAAAGCCTGAAAGGACAGCCGAAGTCGGCCAAATCCTTAAACTGGGCCGCTCTGGCCTTCAGATCCCTCAGGAAGCTCTCCTCCAGCCCTGGGGAGTCTTTGCCCTCCACGATCAAAGTCACCTCCGGCCCCTCCTCCACAACCAACTGATAGACCGGAGAAAGGCCGGAAAAACCGCATATAGCCTGATCCACGTCCTCCAGATAGAGGTCGTTGTAAAGGAGCCTGATCGAATCGTCGCACCGTCCCATAAGGCTGAAACGACGGGAGGTCCTGCCGCAACCGCAGGGCTCGTCGACCCACTTTCCCCGATCCCCCAGTCGATACCTTACGATAGGGTGAAGGGTTCTCTCAAGGGCTGTGACGTATATCTCACCGTCGTCGTCTATCTCCACGTGGGCCCAGGAGTCCTCCACGTGAAACTGATCGTGACGGCAGTGGGGACACTGATACCCTATAGGCCCTATCTCCACCGCCCCATAGGACAGAGACCCGACCCTGGAGGGGGAGAAAGCCTTGGTCACCAGCTCAAGAGAGGATCTAGCCATAGTCTCACCGGTGTAGAAAATCCTGTCTATGGAGAGGAGCTCCCCGTCCAGCACAGCTCCCGCCAGCTCGATCAGCGTGCTGGTCATGGCCATCACTACCGAGGGCCTTAAGTCCCTCAAAAGAGCCACCGTCTCCGACACAGGCTGATTGGCGGTGAGGGAGAGGATGGAACAGCCTGTCTCCTCTAGACCCCGATTCACCGCCAAAAACCCGGTGTAGAGCGACCCTGCCACCATCAAATTGGCCACCACGTCATCTGGCCCTATGCCTAAGGCCTTAAAACCTCTGCCCAGAGCCTGACCGGACTGGTCGAACTCCGAGGAGGTCCACCTTATCCTCCTGGGATGGCCGGAGGTCCCACCGGAGGAGAAAAGATACCCTCCGCTGTCTGGCTCGGTTATCATGTCCAAAGAGGGATGGCAATGGAGCTCCAGGTCGGACTTCTCCAACACCGGAACGGAGGACAGCTCGGACAGGTCCTTCAGGGGCAAGGACACCGAAGCGAACCGATCCCGATAAAACGGCGCCTTCAGGGAGGAGGACAGCACCCGGTTTATCCGACCTAGCAGCACCGACGACCTACGGGCCTCGTCGAGCCTGGTCAACCCCAGGAGATCGCCGGCTATATCCTCCCGGTTCACCAGCCGGACCAGGTTCTGGGCCAGATAGACCCCGTCGTGAGAGGCCTTGCCGTCGGCACCGAGCCCCATGGTTCCAGGAAGGCAGAAACGGAGGACCCCAAGCTTCTGGATCTCCTCGACCGTCTCGTCCATGACGTCGTCGGGGACCGCCAGGCCGACGGTGGACATATAGTAGCCCATGTCCTTAAGGTCGCCCTCAAGAAGCTCCCGCCAGTCGTCAACCACCGACAGAAATACCGTCCTGTTGAGAGGAGAGGGGACCACCGAAGCGCCTCGTCCCAGGATAACCGTATGTCCACGGCCCTCCCATATCCTCCTGCTGCCCTGGGTCTGATCCCAAAAAGCGCTTTCCCTCTCCTTCCTTATATCCACCGCCTCGTCAAGGGAAACCCGCTCCTGAGGCATAGAGGACTCCAGGGACGAAAGCTCCCGGTGAAGCATCTCCCCTACGGTCTCCCCCAGGGCCTGACCCTGGATGAAGATGTTCTGACAGCTGGTGCAGGCCCTCTGCTCCCACAGGGCCACGTCCATGGCGAAACCCTTCACCGCCTCTTCCAGCTGAGAAGGAGACAGTCCCTCCCTCACGAGCCCCCAGCTTATCTTGGGGCCAAAGGCCAGCACCTCGGTTCCCGGGGAGGCGATCCCTCGGTAGGTCTTGACTGCGTCCTCCCCTCCGAAGAGCAAAATACCGTCGAACCGGCGACCGACGAGGTCCATCATCTCGCCGTTGTTGTGGCTCCAGGAGGTCACAGCTATAGAGCTGGAGACCACCCCGGAACGGTCCTCCTCCAAAAGGGCGTCAAGAAAGATAAAGGGAAACACCCTATCCTGTCTGGATATCTTGAGGACGTTGACGTTTTTGGTAATGAGCCCCATTACCAGAGAGTCGACGGAGCCGAGGAAAATATTCCCCGCCGCCACGTGACACAGGGCCCCTAGAGCCCTGGCCCTGACCGGTCTGCCCTCCACCTCGGTCCAGCAGTCCAGAACCCTCCGGTCCCCTAGACAGCTGAGCCTCTCCTCGAGGGACTCTCTGGACAGAAGGCTTTTTAGGACATCGACGCCTATCTCAACCATGGAGAGGGGAAAGCCGGTTATATCGGGCATAGACCGGATTATCCTGTCCCTGTAAGGGCCTGGCTCGGTCATCCTAATCCCGACCCTGTGGAGCAGCGACAGAATCTCGTCCACCGAGACCTCCCTAAGAGAAGCCAGCCTGTCCGCCATCACCTGGGAGGACAGAAGATCTCGCCCCAGGTTCCCTGGAAGGTCCGACTCAGCGTCTATCCAGGATCCGAAGAAAAAATGTCTCATAACGTCCACCGTCACATCCCCCTCTCGGCTCTGACCCTGTCGAGGATCTCCTGAGCCGCTATAGCACAGCCCTTATGCTTCTTCTTGCCGCCTCTCCTGATGGACCGGATATACTGGCCCTTCACCCCACAGGGACAATCCTCCCCGAGGACCACCAGATCGGTGGACAGCACCGAACAGTTGGGCTGAGCCACGTTCCAGGGAGAGATAAGGTGAAGCAACCCCTCCTCCCCTAAGGGCATCGTGTCCAAAGTCAAAGGATGACGGACCGCCACCTTGGCAAAAACCGGCACGTGGTGATGTCCCTCAGGACAAGAGCAGTAGGGAATGCCGTGTTCCACCATGCCGTACAGATCTCGAACGTTCTCCCTTGGAAGCCCTATTCGCCTCTCCAGCTCCCGGGCGAAATCGTCCTGGGTCATGGGGAGGCCGGCGTGGTTCTTCCAGCCACCTCCAGCTATAACGAAACTGTCCCTATCGACCTTTAACGAACGACCCTGATGGTCCAGCTCCTCTAGCATCTGGAATATAAAGGCAGGGAACCCCAACAGCCTGACCGGCCCCCTCTCGGACAGCTCCACGAGGCCGTTAGCCGCCTCCTCTGGGTCGAAACCGAAGACCCCGTCGTCGCCCCTTCTGAGAAGCCACCGGGCCTCGGAAACAGGGGCACAGGCCATCTCCTGCTCGTCGCTCCAGCTCGTCCCCACCGCCCCCGCGTCCTCTCTGGCGTAGCTGAACATAAGGTATCCGGCGGGCCTGTCGGAACAAAAGCCTATATCCCGAAATATGGTCCTGGAGATGCGCTGGATCCTGTCCACCCCGGCCTGGTCGAAAAGGGCCTGGGTGACCTGACCTCCGGTCCCGGAGCTGGTCAGGTTCAAAGCCACCTGATCCTCCGGTATGGACAGAAAACGATGGTACTTCATGACCTCGACGAACAGAGGGGGCAGCTTCAAAACGTCCTCAGGGCCCTCTATATCCCCAAGGGAAAAGCCGTACCTCTTGGCCAAAGAGGCGATATAGGGCTGTACCTCAAGCTGAAAACCGTAGTTCTCCCTGACCGCATCGGTAAACAGCGATTCGGTCCTGTCGGTACTCTCAAAAGCCCTCTCAATAAGTCCATAAGCCTCAACCGAGGGGAAAGACCTCAAAGCGACTCCTCCTTCTCTTCTATCTCCTTAGATATAAAAGCCAGCAGATCCTTGCCTCTGTCGTCGGCCAGGACGACCTTGTTCAGGTCCAGAGCGGTCTCGGGGCTCTGGAGTATCAGAGCGTCGTGGCCCCCCATCTCCCCGGGGAGATAACCGCAGAAAAGGTATCCCATAGAGCGGCAACCCTGGGCGAAGGCGGCACAGTCTGGGACCTCGGCGTCGAGGTACAGATAGATAACGTCCACCCTCTCGGCCCTGAACTGGCCGGTCCTCTGACGAACCTCGGCGAGGGAATCCAGCCCAAACCTACAAACCCTTATCTCGGCGAAGTTGAACTCGCCGACCCGATAGGAACGGTTGCCCTCCCCTCCTCCAGGACAGCGGTCCGGCAGGGATCGGCTCTCGGTGTTTATGGACACCTTCAGATCGCACCAGGAGAGTATGGACTGGACCACCTCTCCGTAGACCTCCGGTATCCATATATCGTATCCCGACCGGACACAGAGGGGCAGATACATAAGGGACGCGCTCTCCCTCTGCTTTACCTCCCCCGCCAGGGCCTTGAAGTTAAGGTCGGAGAAAAGGGCCCCTAGAAGCACCCCGGAAGGCACGAAGCCCGACTTTAACGCTCCCCTCTGGGAGGCCACGTGGCTGGTGACGGCGTGGACGAAAAGCCCCTGAAGGCCCGATCTCTCCGCCTCCGCCATTACCACCTCGTTCATTATGCCCAAAATGCCCTGCCCTCGACAGGAAGGGTTCACGAAGGCCGCCGCAAGCTCGGCGATAGAGGCCCCGACCTCAGAGAAGGAGAGAGCCAGATGTCCCACCAACGTCCCGAGGGAATCCTCTGCGACGAAAGACCTCATAATCCCCTGGTGGTTCATCTCCTTTATCCTCTCGGGATAGTAGACGAACTCCCTGTAGGTATAGCCGTAGGCCCGATAGGCGCAGCGGGATATCTCCAGGGCCTCGCTGTCCTCCATGGGACGGACGGTGAAAGGCCCCTTGACGGCGGTCTCGTCGGGGTAAGACAGCTCTTGATGGGAGAAATAGCTGTCCACCCTCCTGTGACGGAAATACTTGGTCATGGACACGAGCTTACCGTCTTTGCCCAGATTTCTGAACTCGACCCGATCCATAGCCCCTCTCATGAGCCTTATGCCGATGCCCCTTTCCCTCAGGTCTCCTTCCTGAGGGGCGGACAGATACTCGGGATCGAAAGGGAGACCTTTTTCGTGGACCTCCACGGTGATACCGGCGGCCCCAACCTCAAACCTAACCTGAAAGGACTCGGAACAGTCCTCTCCGTAACCGTGACGGATGACGTTGCTCACCGCCTCCTCAACCGCCAGAGACACCATAGACGAATCCCTCTGGTCGCACCCAGCGACGGAACATATCCCCCGGACAAACCCCTCAAGAGGCTCCAGATAGGACATATGGGCTGGAATGGACACGGAGGATTTTAAAGAACATCCCTCCACAAACTCTCCCCCTTTCTAATGAACAAAACAACTATCTATCTCACCAGAATATACCGACAATCCGACGGAGACAACAGCCAAAATCACCTCCAGGCCGAATCGCCTCTAACCTCCCTAAGCCGCAGCAGCCAACGGGGCAAACGGCCTGCGACCCATTTCTCTATAGCCGACTTTCTCCTGCTGTACCACAGGCCGCAGAACATGACCACCAGGCCAAAGGCCACCAGGACGAAGGGAAAGTAGAAAAAATTGGCGAAGAGGGACCAGGCGAGGTGCCCAATATAACCGAAAAACCCTATGGCCCCCAATGCCATATAGATCGACCTGTCCAGAGCCAGAGACAGCAACATCAGGCCGAGGTTTATCGTCCCGTAGATCATCCGGCTGAACTCCCCTCGGCTGTCCAGAAGGGTCAGGCCACCCCAGAAGGCCAGGGCACCGAAAAGATGGAGCCAGAAGCCGTACTCCGGGTCTCCCTGATCCCGTCCCATATCCCACCGAAGGGCGACACAGCCCATAGCGAACCCGAAGACCATAGACACAACCCTCCGATCCACCGAGAGAAGGGGGGATATATCCATAGAGGTAAACCAGAGGGAAAGGGCCAGAGGAAAGGCCAGAAAGGAAAAGCGAATCCACCTCATGGCCAGCAGGACCGCCCCTATGGTGGATATCTCCATAAGACACCAGCCGGACTTTACCCACCGGTAGAAATCGCCGTAGTTTCCCGGCTCCTCGCCGGTCCATAGGCCGGTCTCCTTCTGGAGGCCGTAGACCAGCATAGGGGTCAGACACACAGCGATGGTCACCAGAAGCCCCCCTAAGGTTCTGGTCTCATCCCTTCGGTAGAAGCGATATCCGAAAAAACCGAACCCCAGGCCGTAGATCAGGGCCACCGCCGCCAGCCCCAGACCGCTCATAAAATCCCATGCGTCCACCACAAACCAGGTCAGGGCAGATATCACCATCATGGCCCCCAGGTAATAGGCGAAGGACACCAGCCTAGAGCCGCCCCCTCGGGCCTCGGAGGCCTTGATCAAAAAAGCCTCAAGGTCCTCCCTCTTCGTGCTGTCTATGAGCCCCATGGACTGGGCCACGTCCAGATCCTCCAGGCCGATCCGAAGAAGCTGTTTTCTCTCTCCCATCGTGACACCTCTCTTTCATCCTAACTTAGGGACATTATATCCTAACGGAAGCGCCCTCCTGGGAGGTGATCGCAGGAGGGCGCTGGCCGTGTTTAAGATCTAAAGCCGGGAAGTCAGTCTTTCCAGTTACACCAGTTGCCCTTGCCCTCCGGCAGGTCGCCGCCGTTGTCCGCATAGGAAACCGCCAAGCGGTAGACGTACAGGACACAGCGATCGACATGGCATCCTTGGAAGGCACGGTCTTTGCGGTATATATCCTCTGGATCCTGTCCCTTCAACGATTCGATGGTAGGGTACCCGGCGTTGATGAGAATGCTGTGCCATATTCTTGCCGACACCGGGTATCCTCTCAAGCTCCGATTTCATCCTCTTAACCTCAACCCCTTTCATTGACACCAAAACTATCGTTTGAATATACACCGAAAATCGGTAAGCTATGATGCCTGAAGGACTAAAATTATCCAGAGGCTTGCCCTTTGAACCTAGGTTGATCTAGAATAGAGCTATGGGACAGACTGACCTAGGATATAAAGAGCTATTCTCGAACAAAGAGATGGTGAAAGACCTTCTGACTGGCTTCGTCAGGGAAGATTGGATAGGCGAACTGGACTTCTCCAAAATGGACAGAGTGTCCGGGACATACGTCTCCGACGACCTCAGGGAAAGACACGACGACATGATCTGGAAAATCGGATTTCGGGACAGATGGCTGTACGTCTACATCCTGCTGGAATTTCAGTCCACGGTGGACCGATGGATGGGAGTGAGACTCCTGACCTACATAGGACTACTGTATCAAGACCTGATAAAAACGGGAGCCATCGGAGAAAAAGATCTGCTTCCTCCTGTCCTGCCTTTGGTTATCTACTCTGGGAAAAGACGTTGGAACGCACCGGTCTCTTTGGAAAAACTGTTTCCCCAAACTCCTTCAGGGCTGGATAGGTACCAGCCCAGTTTGCGTTACTTTTTGATGGATGAGGGCAGATACGACGACAGCAGATTGCAGATGCCTCGAAACCTGGTTGCGGCACTTATCAGGATGGAGAACAGCCGCTCCCACCAGGACCTTCGCCTAGTC
>NZ_FXBB01000031.1 GCF_900177735.1 Dethiosulfovibrio salsuginis
TTCCCCTTATTGTTGCCGCTACAGAATCGATAAGCCCTTCGATGAGTTGCTTGCCTCCGGTCTAGCCCAAAACCCCCTACCTACTGGAAAGGGGGCAAGAGGCAGGCCCAAAAAAGGCAAGGCCAGGAACCTCCTGGAGAGATTTAGGGACCATAAGGAGGAGATCCTGCTCTATGCCAGGGACTTTGCGATCCCCTTCGACAATAACGAAGCTGAGCGAAACATCCGCAACTTCAAGGCGAAGCTTAAAATATCGGGCTGCTTCCGAACCTCGGAAGGGGCTCGTGACTATGCCAAAATAATGTCGTTCCTCATTACGGCGAAGAAGAACTCGATCAACATCTTCGAGGCCATGTCTATGGCTCTCGATGGTCAGATTCTCTTCTTGGATGGGGCGACTGAATAGTTACACTCTCTCACTGACTCTGTATAAAAATCTTATTTAATTGACGGTGATTCAATCACAGGTAAGACCCTAACGCAAGGGGTAGTTTCCAACGTCTAGCGAACCAGAAAACGGGCTAGCCATCTCGCGACAGGGGATTGCATTTTCTTCATCATCCAGTCCTCGGCCACCATCTTGTTTATCGTGGCTATCGACGGGAAGGGATGTTGGGTCATCATCACCGATACAATGCCCTTGCGGTGCTGCATGGCTAAAACCCATTCCTGAACGAGATCGCTGGCCCCCTCCCCTACTATGGTTACACCGTATATCCGTCCCAAACAGCCGACAAGGACCTTTATAAACCCATTTGGGTGTCCGTCAGCTACGGTCCTACCGTAGGAACGGTAATCTTTTTTTACGACCTCAAAGCGAATTCCCTTGGCCTTAGCCTCTTTTTCCGTCAATCCGACTTGAGCTACCTCTGGATCGGTGAAGACCGCCCATGGGACCAAATATCTTTCCCTGTTCATAAAGGGCAAAGAGAAAGGCGACATAGAACGCATGAGGGCCAGCATCCCCTGATGCATAGCGGCATGGGAGAGGAGGGCCTTACCGTTACAGTCGCCAACGGCGTATACGTTCTTTACGTTGGTCCTCATGTAGCGGTCGACGATGATACCTTTTCTATCAAAATCGATCCCTGCCCTATCCAGATGAAGAGGCTCTAGAACCGGCGACCTCCCTGCTGCGACCAGTAGTTGCTCCGAGTCGAATACCTCTTCTCCGGCGAAGACACGGAACCCCTCCTCAGTCCTTTCAACTTTTTCTATTTTGATTCCATTCCTCACCGTGACGCCCTCTTCGGTCAGAGCCTTCTCCACCAATTTGCCCCCGTCCTCATCCCCTATAGGGATGAGATGGGGGTCCATATGGACGACGTTGACCTTAGAGCCAAGCCTGGAAAAGGCCTGGGCCATCTCCGTACCGATCGCCCCACCGCCTATGATCGTCAAAGAAGAGGGTATTTTATCGAGCTGGAACATGTTTGCGTTAGTCAAAAAGTCCAACCCTCTAAGGCCAGGAATTGGAGGTATAAAGGGCTCCGTTCCTGTAGCTATGAATATTCTTTTGCCTCTGTAAAACCTATCTCCCACTTTGATCGTCTCAGAGTCGTAAAACGACGCCTCCCCCGACAGGAGGGTCACCTTTTCGAACACCTTCATCAGTTTCTTGCCGCTGATAGAGGCGATTTTCTCCCTCACAACCCTCATGGGATCCATGGATAAAAGGGAGCAACTCTGATCGATACCGTACTTTCCCAACCTAGAGCTCTCGTAGTAACTCTGAGACGCCTTCAGAAGTGCCTTGCTGGGGATACAACCACAGTTTAGACATTCACCACCGACCTTGAGCTTCTCAACGGCGAGGACCTTAAGCCCCATAGACACCGCCATGGCTGATACCGCCATTCCCGCAGGTCCCATTCCTATCACAAGGATATCGTAGGTTTCCAACGATACTCCCCCTCTCTCAATATAAAGATCATCACCATCATACATCGGAAAGGCTAGGAACACAAAAAAGGACTCCTTCTCAGGAGTCCTGGTGATATCGATGGTGGAGCTAAGGGGATTCGAACCCCTGACCTCTTGAATGCCATTCAAGCGCTCTCCCAGCTGAGCTATAGCCCCTCGTTTGCGTTTCTCGTCGGTCAACTCGCGACGACAGGAGGAATTATATAGCACCCCTTAGTTTGTGTCAATATCTATTTTTGAGGAAAAACGCTCTCTCAGTCTAGCCAGCTCTTTTTCCAAAAAAGACGATCTGAGATCCCGCAAAACCCTTTCCCTTACGTCATCAAGAGGGAGAACCTGGCTTCCGTTCATCTCCAGAATCTCTATATTCCAGGTCTGACCACCTGAACCGAGAACAGGGGGAAGCTTTCCTAAGACCATATTTTCCCCAAGAGCAACCCTGATCTCCTTAGGAAGCTCGTTTAACGAGTACCACCGTGGTTCTCCGTCCAGGAAAGACCTTCCTAATCTAGCTAAGATTTTTTGTGGAGCTGTGTATCGAGTAAGGTTTGCCCTGTAGAAGGAATCCAGAGTTTTTTGGTCTACAACCCAGTCCATTTTTACCCTATCGACATAGGCCTTCGCCAAAGTGTTTATGCTGTCCCATTTGAGTTGCCTTTGAACCTCGCTGTTAAAAGCTAACCCTCTCAGCTTTCCAGCTTCAGCGAGGATAAGGACATCGGAAATATGGGAGATAAACTCCTTCTTTTTGGAAGGATCCATCTCGGACCACGCTAGGGCCGCGACCTCGGTGTCGACCTTCATCTGCCGCGAAAGGAGATAGATCACGTCATTTTGGTCCAGTGTCTGTCCGGCGACATCGATAGGCAGGCCAAAAGCTAAAGAAGGATAAAGAAGAAAAACTAAAAAAAACAAAGGGATTTTTTTCATTTAAAAGCCTCCCATCAAAACATTCTAAGGGACCTCTAAAAACTCACTTTTGAGTCCCCTCGGAGAGGTAGTTCCGCCTACGCCCTGTTTCGCCCAATCGTATACTCAACCTGCCTGTTTCGTACGAACCGCCTCGGAGGGCACGTCCTGTGCCCCCTCGGCTTGGGGCGACGTCCTGTCGCCCCATTCGACTACACGACGGCAGGTCGAGTATACGGGCTCAAGTGGGCTCCGTAGGAACGATCTCTCCGAGGATTAGAGTTTTTAGAGATGCTCTCTAGACAAAAAGGAGGGCAAAAGCCCCCCTCGCACAGGTGTCACGTCTCAAAAACAAAACTAAGAGCCTTTTATCCTATCCGATCCTGCTTTTATGCCCAGGCCTAGAAGGTCTTTGTTCTGGAGGACATCCCACTTCATGTTCAGGACAAGGAGGAACACAGCGGAGTAACCATCGACCTTCCAGGAAGATATATCGTCCTCAAAGGCGGAGAAAACCGTCTGTAGCTGTTCCTCGCCTCTGTTATCGCTAGACATCTCTTCCAAGAACGATTTAAGCCCTTCGACGGAGGAAATCTCAGCGGCATCGAGAATTCGGTAGAGATAGTCCAAACTGTCCTCTACGTATTCTCTCTCGGGAGCGAAGCGAGGGAATCCGACCTCCGAGGCCGTTCTAGCCCAGAAGGAATATATTTCTTCGCCGTTGCTTTCAAATAACTGTCGCAGAGAGTCTTTCGTCAACTTAAGGTCCTTTACCGGAGCCATAGGCTCGATTATAGGCATATTTTTCTCTGGTGTCACGGGAATAGAAAACTTTTTGGCCGCTTCCCTGAGATAGTGGAAATCCTCGTCGGCCTCTTCAAGAAGGGCACTTACCCTTGAGAGCTTTCTCTTGAGCTTCCCCTTAGTGACTACGTCGGTAGTGCCGGATATCTCCGGGCTTACCGCAGCCCAGGCCTCCTGAAGCATGGTACGAACCTGAACGTGCAGCTTCAGATCCCTGTATTTCTCCCACTCCCTGAGACGACCTCTGTCGGACTTCAACGATACATCGTAGATTATGGACTTATATCCGAATATGTCGGGATCCTCAAGGTCCTTGCTCGTCGTCGACCTAGGAAGATCGACTAAAAACTCCTCCTGGATGACCCTTTCAACGGTCATTACATCGCTTGGAAAATAAAGAAGAATCCTTACGGTTGCCAGGTCAGGCACATCTCTGAAAGGGTCGGCAGGCAATACTCCCTTTTTATTCGAGAGCTCGTTGAAAAACTCATCGGGAGTTTTGGCCCAACCTTCGAGGGCGTAAACCTGGACGCTTTCCCTGGATATAAGGTCTTGAAGAAGATGTTTCATCCTTCTGCAGTACTCCTGATATAGGGAATATCTCTTTATGTACTCTATTCCCCACTCCTCAATTTTACGGGTTTGCATTCTGCGACCACCACCTGTGCTCAATATTTACATGGACACCGCACTACTGGATACAAAGACAGAGCGAAATCCCCATGTCAAACGCTTTCTTCGGACATTTCCCTCAACTCCATGAGGAAAGGTAGATCTGGCGCTAGGTTTATCGCCTTCTGCAATAACTGTCTGCCTCTCTCGACGTTGCCCTTTGAGATACAGGCGTGGGCCTCCATCCCAAGAGCTAAAGCTCTGGAGTGACTGAGAGAAGGTAGGCTCCCTTTTTCGGAATACAGAGCCATTATCCCAATGTAAAGAGGCCTGTCTTGGGGATTTATCCTTATAGCCTCCTGAAGCGACTCGTACCTATCGGACTCGAGTTTAGGACGGGATAGACCGGGTATAACGGCCTCTGAGCTGTAGAGAGAAACCGCTTCTGCTACACCGTTACCTTTATCCCAGCCGATATCCCAATCCTGCGACGGAGCGGAAAATAAAATAGACGGAGATTCCTCACCAGGAAAGATTTTATCGCCTCTTACGAGGGCGTGTTCCATCATAGCCAACGCCTCATCATTCCTACCGACAGATGCAAAGCTATAGGCGGTCTCAGCGAGCAGCCATCGGTTATTGCCGTCTTTGGCTAGGGCTTTTTCGAGAAAGACCATAGCCTCTCTAGGTCGGCCTGCACGGTTAAACATACGGCCTAAACTATAGAGAGAGCTTCCTGTGCTATCCTCCTGAGTCAGCCTCTTGAGAGCAGGGCCATCTTGAACCCCTATGTTCCTTCCACTGGACAATATCCTGGAGAATCTTCCAAAATCGTCCACTTTAGCCGGAACAGGTTTCGGTTTTCTTTCTACAGTTTTAGGTGGCAACTCTACTTTAGGCCTTGATACCGGTTTGGAGGCTACTACCGGTGCGGAGATAACCTCGACAGGGACCTCTATAACAGGAGTCTGAGCGACGTCAAAAGAGTCTCCCGAAAGGGCAATGTCGATCGAGGTAACGTCGTAAGCTATATCCGAAGACAGCCCTATGTCCGGCGACATCTCCACAGAAGGCAGTTTTGCCAATAACTCCAGCCTGAAAGATTCAACTTCATCGGAAGACTCTCCAGGAGAAAGGCCTTCCAGAAAATTTAAAGCGCCGTCAATGTCCCCTTTCTCCAACTTAAGCCTAGACACAAGGAGTCTGGTAGCCGAATCGGTAGGATCAAGCCTAAGGATCTCGTTATAGGCCTTTTCCGCCTGATTTAAAGAGCCTAAAGAGAAAAAGGTATTAGCCACCTTTCGGTGGATGTCCACGCTCTCAGGATCTATGGCCAAAGCACCGTAATAAGAGTTTAGCGCCTCCGCCTCCCGTCCCTGAAGGGCTAGGATATCTCCCTTTCTAACCAGCGACCTAGCGTCGAGGGAAATATTCTTTTCCGATTTCTCATAAAGCTCCAGGGCTTCTTTCATCTCTCCCTTGAGATACATTTCGTTCGCCCTACGAAGCTGTGTTTCGCTAGACTCATTTGTCATAAAAAACACGCCCGTTCCAGCGACTAAAAGGGCCAAGGCGATAGCGGAAATTTTTGCTTTTTTACCCTTAATTTTATATATGCTATCGACAGTAGGCCTGGATTTTGGTACCTTATCGTTTAAGGCAGGCTCTGGAACTCCGTCAGGCTCCCCAAAAAGGACTACGTCTTCCTCTTTTCTCAGGATAGAGTCTAATTGGTGGGTGTCCGCCTCATCGTGATGGACGGGCTCGGAGCTAGAGGGAGAGGAGACACCTATATCGTCAACGACATCTCCGGTTTGGACCGATATCGAATCATCGACATCGAGGAGATCATCTTCCCCATGAAAAACGGGAACAGGTCCCTCTGGTTCCTGGGAGATCGCTATATCTTCAAAATCAGCAGTGGTCTCGACCTCAACCTCATCAGGTAACTCCTCCGGTGTAGCTACGATCTCCTTTTGGAGGACCGTTTCCCCTTGTGGCTCGTACTCTTGATCTAGAGGACCTAACAGTATATCCTCTAGTTGAATATCCAGAGGTGGGCTACCGGAGCTATTTTCACCTTCAGGATATTCAGAGTTATTCTCTATAACCAACGGATCCGAAGGATCTTCAGTTTTTCCACCCCGCCGCAAAAAATCTAATGGAGAGGCCTCTGCTACCGATTTTTTTTGAGAACGGACCACGACGGGAAGCCCCATTGAGTCGGGAGAAAGCGATTCTACAGGCTTTCTGAACCACTCTTCCAGTCTTTTATCCACCCGCCGCACCCCCTGTCTTTTGCTTTTACGCCAGCCCCCATTGTAGCACAAGGAACCGATCATCTGTGTATAGATTGCTATCGATATTTGACCTTAGATCTTAGGAGGAAAAACAATTGAAAAAACTCAACAAAAAGCTATCGGCACTGTTAATTTGCTTGTTCTTCTTTATAGCAAACGATTCAGAGGCCGTAACAAGGGGAGAAACCTTACACAAGGTGATGGAAGCCCTTTCTCTACCTCAATGGACGGGCAAATCGTTCTCCGACGTCCCACAGGGACACCCCTACGGGAAATCCATAGAATCGGCCTTCGCCATGGGTATACTCTTTCCGTCGGACCAGTTCTATCCAGATCTGGAGGCAAGCAGAGCGGAAGCCCTGGCTTTCGCCTTTATGGCCATGGGTTGGACCCACACGGCGAAGACACTGGCTCTTTACCATGATCTTCCAAGAGATATACCTCCCTACCTTGCCCCTTACGTCGTTTTGGCTGAGACAGCCATACCGAAAGCTCCCGATGAGTTTATCAAAGATCCTAAAGCTGCGGTGACGGAAAAAGACATAAAAGACCTCTCTCTCTGGCTAAAGGCCAGCTATTCAAGGGGCATAACCTGGAACTATAAATTAGAAAAATCAGGACTCAGCCTTGTGATGGGCAAAAGCGGCGTAGGTCGTCCTCCACAGGAATGGATTATCGCAGTAGGAGAGAAAGACAACGACCAAGAAGCAAATCAACTGGTTAAGAAGCTAGGCTCCCGGGGTATATCCGCAAAGGCTGTCAGGTCGGACGGTACAATATCGGTTATCGCCGGACCTTACGGCAACTACTTTCAGGCGTGGCTTTTATCACAGGTGTTGCCATCTCCCTACAGAGGAGCCCCTGTTCTCCCTCAAGGTGGGGAGAGAAAATCTCTCTTTTGGGCCGCTATAAAGGTTCCAGCGGATAGGTGTTTCATAGCCACAGCTCCATCTATAGGGGCGAGAAACCTGCCCCTCAGCAAAATCGCGGAAAACTCCGACTCCATCGGGGCGATCAACGGAGGTTTTTTTGGATCTAACAGGCCGATCGGCACTATGGTGATAGACGGTATACCTGTGTCCCCCTCCTACGCCGACAGATCGGCTATTGGATGGAACCAAAGGGGACAGGCCTTTTTCGGGAACGGAAACTTTAGACTCTACGGCAAAAACAAAAGAGGACAGAGTTTCCCTATATCGGGGGTAAACCAGCCTATCGGTGAAGGGGCACTAGCTCTGTACACTCCCCATTTTGGACAGTTTGCGACCCAGGTAAAAGGTCCCGGCACCGAGTTTATCCTCAAAGGAGGACAGATCATATCCCAGAGGAACGCACAAGGATCCAATCACTTCATGGGAGAGGATAAACTTATCCTTTTGACAAAGACCTCGGGACCAGGACCTCTAGCGGATACCACCGAAATAGGCCTAAAAATAGACTGGAAAGATCCATACATGAGCGACGCCGATCAGGTGATTCAGGCTGGACCGATGCTTATAGGCACCGGACCGGCGACCACCGAAGGCTTCTCCCCCTCCATAATCAATAAGCGCCATCCCAGGACTATCGTCGGCTGGGACGGAGATAGCCTGTGGTGGATCGCCGTAGACGGGAGATCATCCTGGCACAGCGATGGATTGACCATCCCCGAGGCCTCTAAGTTCGCTAGAGACCTCGGGCTCCGGCTCGCTGTAAACATGGACGGAGGAGGATCCACCCAGCTCTGGTGGGACGGATACACCGTCAACAGACCCTCCGACGGAAGGGAAAGGCCCTTACCTTACGGCGTTATATTTCGCTGACCTTCCGAAGGCTATTTAGGCTTGTGACACCTAAAGGATAAAGCACCTTTAACGACCGCGACCCTCGCAGAGGATCCTTTGACCAGACGGCCGTCCAGTATCATGTCTGCCAGAGGATCCTCTACCAATCTCTGTATAGTCCGTCTCAGAGGTCTCGCCCCATACTGAGGCTGATAGCCTTTCTCAAGTACGAGTTTTTTCCCCTCAGGAGACATTTTTAGCTTTATCCCCCTCTCCGAGAGGCGACTCTGAACGTCTTTTATCATGAGATCGATAATCTTAAGCATCTCCTCTCTGGTCAGAGGGGAAAAGAGAACCTGCTCGTCTACACGATTTAGAAACTCCGGCCTAAAGGATCTTTTAACGTCTTCATCTATATTTTTCGCCACAGAATCCCAGTCGGAAAAGCCGTCGCTTGATCCAGCGGAAAAGCCGAATCCCTGCCTTTTCACCATGTTTCTGGCCCCTATGTTGCTGGTCATGATAACCAGGGTGTTTCTAAAGTCGATCTTTCTGCCCTGTCCGTCGGTCAGACGACCTTCCTCCAAGATCTGTAGAAGAAGATTGAATACGTCGGGATTGGCCTTTTCTATCTCGTCGAAAAGAAGGACCGAGTAGGGCCTACGTCGGACCGTCTCGGTCAATTTTCCACCGTTTTCGTAACCAACGTAGCCCGGAGGCGCCCCTATAAGTTTTGCCACCTCGTGACGTTCCATATACTCGCTCATATCCAGTGTGATCAGGGCATCCTCGGTTCCGAACATAAAGCTGGCTAAAGCCCTCGCCATCTCCGTCTTTCCAACTCCTGTAGGGCCTAAAAACAGGAAGCTTCCCACCGGCCTTCTAGGATCTTTAAGGCCGCTCCGAGCCCTCCTTATGGCTTTCGAGACGCTTGAGACCGCCTTATCCTGGCCTATCAGCCTGGAGTGGATCTCTTCCTCCATCCTCGCCAATCTGCTGGCCTCTTCCTCGGTCATCTGTCTGACCGGAATACCGGTCCATTCGGAGACCACCTGAGCGATGTTTTCCTCACCGAGCACAGGGGTTTCCTTTCTTCTCACCGATATCCACTCTTGTCTTTGAGATTCAAGATCGTCGGATAGAGAGCTTTCCTTATCCCTCAGCTTAGCGGCCTTTTCAAAGGCCTGGGACTCGACCGCCGTTTCTTTCTCTTTGCGAATCCTCTCCAGATTTCTCTCCATCTTCTTCAAAGGCTCCGGCAGCTCCATAGCGTCCAGACGAGCCCGAGCGGAAGCCTCGTCGATAAGGTCTATACCTTTATCCGGCAAGTAACGATCTGTAATATAACGGGAAGAAAGCCTGACCGCCGCCTCCAGGGCTTCGTCGGTAATGGTGACCCTGTGGTGAAGCTCGTACCTATCCCTCAAACCCTTCAGTATTGAAAGAGAGTCGTCTATTGACGGCTCATCGACCTTAACAGGCTGAAAACGCCTTTCAAGAGCGGCATCTCTCTCGATATATTTTCTGTACTCATCGAGGGTAGTCGCACCTACGACCTGAAACTCGCCTCTAGCAAGGCTTGGCTTGAGGATATTAGCGGCATCGATAGCCCCTTCCGCCCCACCGGCTCCTACTATGGTGTGAATCTCGTCTATGAACAGGACTACATCTTTACAGTCCTTAAGCTCCAAGAGGAGCTTTCGCATTCTCTCCTCGAACTCACCTCTGTACTTGGTACCGGCGACCATATTGCCCATGTTGAGCTGGACCACCCGCTTGCCCTTAAGGCTTTCCGGTATATCCCCTGCCAGTATCTTTTGGGCTAACCCCTCGACTATGGCCGTTTTGCCCACTCCAGGATCGCCGATAAGAACGGGGTTATTTTTTGTCCTTCTGGAGAGCACCTGGATAACCCTTCTAATCTCTGTCGATCGGCCTATGACGGGATCAAGCTCGTTTTTTTCCGCCATATCGCTCAGATCTATACCTAGTTGATCCAACACAGGTGTCTTGTTACGCCCCTTGGAGTCCCCGCTCCTACCGCTATGGCTGTCCTTATCTCCACCGGAGAGAAATTTAACCACCATATTTCGTCCCTCAACGGGGTCTATCCCCATAGACGTCAAAACCTGGACGGCAACTCCATCTCCCTCGGAAAAAATACCCATCAGTATATGCTCGGTTCCGACGTAGTTGACCCCCATAGATTTCGCTTCCCTGATAGAAAGATCCAGAACCCTTTTAGCTCTAGGGCTCAGAGGAAGGTCCTGGGGGACCTCTATAGATTTGTTGGAGCTAACGGTGGACTCTATAGCCGCTATAAGCTCCTCCGGGGCTATGCCCATGGAGGATATAGCCTGGGCGGCAAGACCTCCGGTCTCCAAAGCCAACCCCATCAGGATATGCTCCGTCCCTATCATCTCGTGTCCCAGTCTGAGTGCCTCTCTGTGGGCCAGTTGAACCACTTTTTTACTTCTCTCGGTAAAAAATTGCCACATATTCAGCCCTCCACTAGGAAAAAACTAGACCTCTCAACATCCTCTTTAGCAACTCCGCCTGAAGAACGTTCCTTTTGTAAGGAGAAACGTCAAATGTAGACTCTCCAACGTCATCTATATGTCGAAGGGCAACCTCTATGAGCAGACGCTCCCTTGCGTCGACGAAACCTCGGGACTGCAAAGATATCAATAACCTTCGAGCCTCCTGCTCTGTTATACTGTCCCCGACAAGTTCATCTATATGACCGACCCTTTCCTCGGGCATCTCATAACATATCCTCAAAATTCTTATATAACCGTGTCCACCTCTTTGGCTCTCGACCAAATAGCCACGCTCGGGAGTAAACCGACTCCGGAGAACGTAGTTGATCTGGCTCGGAACACAGCCAAACTGCTCGGCCAACTCCTTTCGACGGAGAGAAACGGTGTCTTCTTTGTTTCTCTCTAACAGATCTATGATATGCGTCTCGATGACTTCGGTGAGACTTCTCACTGTAATTCCCCCTCCCCGTTGTATGACGGTCTCATTTTAGTTTTTTGGTCAGAAATAGTCAACAAGATCGCCATCGGCTTGGGAGTTACGGTTAGCGGCCTACTTTGTCCTCTTTGCCGTGGTATATCCGTACCAGGTTCGATCTATGTCTCCAGGAGGAGAGAAAAGCGAGCAGGAAGGCGGACCATCCAAACGCCTCAGGGGCCCCCAAGGCAGGGAGCAACAGAGACATGGAGAAAAGGGACATGATAGAGGCCAACGATACATATCCCGAGATTTTCAAAGATAGATACCATACTACACCAGAGGCGGGCACGGCGAAAAAAGAGGCCCATGGGGAGACGAAAAACAGCGTTCCGTAGGTAGTAGCGACCCCTTTACCGCCTTTAAAATCCAACCAGACAGGATAGTTATGGCCCAGCACCGAGGCGACAGCCACCATAGCTACAGTAGTCTGGTTATCGGCAAAAAGGTGAGCCAATATCACCGGAATCCCTCCTTTGAACATATCCACCAAAGACACAAAAACCGCCCATTTTTTGCCCATAAGACGGCCTACGTTGGTGGCACCGACGTTCCCCGATCCGAAGGTCCTTATGTCAACTCCTCTAAACCTCTTTGCGACCAGATAGGCGGTCGGAAGTGAACCAGCGAGGTACCCCCCTAGAACCCAGAATAAACAAATCAAATTCACTTTACCTCTCCCCTTTTCCTCACTCGAACATCGGCGATTTTGACCCCACCAGGGGTCACGAAGATGGACCCTATATCCAGAAGGACTAGGTCAGGCTCAGCGCAGGACATGGCGGAGACTTTGACGACCTCCGCCGCTAAAGATCGGAAATCCAGCGCCTTAGATCCTCTAAACCCTGCGAAAAGGGGATATCCTTTCAGGCTCTCGACCATCTCCAAGGCCATAGGGAAATCCACAGGAGCAAGCCGAAGGGACAGGTCTTTTATGACGTCGTAGAGAATCCCTCCTAGCCCTACCGCTACCACCGGGCCAAAGACCGGATCCCTTTTCATCCCGACCATACACTCGATACCGTCTGAGACCATCTCCTGAACCAGTACCCCGTCGATAACCGCATCTGGAGACGAACGGACAGCCCTCTCCAATATCCTGCCGTAAGCGTTTTGAAGCTCTTCCTCGGTCCTCAGATTTAGGGCAATTCCCCTTGCCTCTTTTTTGCTCCCTATCTCCCTGGAAACCACCTTCAGCGCTAGAGGGAAACCTATGTCGTTGCCTCCTGCTAAGACCTCATCGAGGTCGAGACAGAAAGCCTGTCTTATAGGCGTCAACCCATAGGACTCTATAAAACAGGCAGCCTCATATCCGTTTAAAACATCGGGGTAACCGCCTAAAATGGGGTTGCTCACAGGCGAACAGGAAAGCTCCCTTTTTTTGCATGGTTTCACCGCACCTACCCAGGCGGCAACCGCATCAGCACACCTTCTCGGGCTGTCAAAAAGAGGGATGCCACTCCTCCTGAGTTTCTGGGCACCGTGACCACCGTGAATATCGTCGGTAAGCCAACAGCAGACAAGAGGCTTATAGAAAGACAGAGACGCTCCGATTAAGGTATCCGCCAACTTTTCCGCCGCACCGGCGGAAATAACCGGAACAGCCACCAGAATAATGTCCACATCAGGGGAATCGGAAAGGACCTTAAGAACCTGGTTCATATGTTGAGAACTCTCGATAACCTGGGAATCAAGGGTCAGTATTCCGTCCAGATAGCCATCTTCCTTCAGACATTTGCCGAGTATCTCCCTGGATTTAGGATCGATAGGTGCCATATCCAATCCCGCAGAGACACATTTATCCGCTTGAATCATCCCTACCCCTCCTGAGGTAGAGACAACAGCTACCCTACATCCCTTAGGATTACGGCCCATATCCACTATTCGCCCTAAATCTATTAAATCCGCTATATCGTCCAGCAAAACCATGCCAAACTGCTTTGCTACGGTTTTCCAGACCCCTTCATCGGCGACAGATCCATGACCTCTTCTTCCTGCGGCGAACTCCCTGAGACGGGGACTGACCCCCCCCCTTAAAACCGCCACCGACACCCCTCTGCTTTGAGCCTCTCTGACCATCTTAAGAAAATCCCGGCCTTCCGGCAGTCCCTCGAGGTAGAACACGATCATATGGACCTGATAGTCCTCTATCAGCCAGTGGCCGACATCGACGACATCGACGTCGGAGGATAATCCGGTGGTTACCACATATCGAAACCTGACACCTTCGTCGGAAGCCATGGAGTAAGCGGAAAACCCCAGGTCTCCGCTTTGAGAGACGAGAGCCACATGGCCGTCGGAGGGATGGTCCATATCCAGAGCGCTCGACCAGCTTAGAGGTATCTTATCGGCAAAGTTAGCCAAACCTTGACAGTTAGGCCCTAAAACCCTGGTTCCCCTGCTTTGAGCCAGCTCCAGCACGTCCTTATACTCTGGAAGCTGGTTCACCGATAACGACGAAAACATTATCACAAAAGGAATAGCCATAGCGGAACACCTGTTTAGAGCATCGATGGACTCCTCTGGGGAAAGGGATATCATAGCTATATCGGGAGGATCTTCAAGAGCGGAGACCTTTTCCCAGCCATTCCAGAGTATGCCATCCACGATAACCTGATAGACGTTTCCCCTATACCCCCAGAATATCAAGTTAGCCATTGGACGAGACGATAAAATCTGAGAATCGTCGTAACGGCTAAAAATCACGACCGAATCGGGCTTAAAAAGCCTCTCCATTTGCCCTGTATTCACTTATATCCCTCCAAAAATAAAAGGACCTATTTTCCAAAGCACAAAGGGGTCGACGATTGTCGACCCCTTTGTGTCAATCTTAACTATGAACCCTGTCGGAATCCGTCTCGATTGATGCCCTGACCTCCACGCCGAACAACTTTACACGCTCTTGCACGTTCACCTTGTGTCGCACCATACCTCTGGACCTGCCAGAGACCTGCCGTGGGTTTTCCGCCGAACGAACTACCTTTTTCATCTCAGTTACGCTCAATCGATTCACCTCACTGAAGTTTGATGTGACTCAGTTACAGCTGCATCTCGATTATACATGAAAAAAGGAACAAAACAAAATAGAAAGGCCTATGGGACCTCTAAAAACTCCGACCCTCGGAGAGATCGCTCCGAGAAAATAGAAACGTGAGTTTGCAGGGACGGTTGACTAAGATCACTTCAAAGTATATAATCCCTTTGTCGCCTGCGGGGGTGGCGGAACTGGTAGACGCGCAAGACTAAGGATCTTGTGGGCATAGCCTGTGGGAGTTCGAGTCTCCCCCTCCGCACCATGATATCTAAGGATCGAGGGTAATTCCTCGGTCCTTTTTTTATTCTTCCTCCCTCAAATCAAGCCTGTCGATCATGTCTATCATGCCATAAAATAATAAAACTATCTTTTCCGACATAAATCTAAACGCCTTGACCTGAATTGTGATTGTGATTACAATATCAACCATCACAGACATTGTTATTGAGATATCAAACGATATTTTTCAGGGAGGTTCTACAATTATGACCGTTAAAAAAGCCGAGAAAGAGATCGTAAGGGATATTCCCGCGGAAATAGACTCCATTGTGGCAAAAACCAGAGCTGCACAGGAGAGGTTCTCCACCTACTCTCAGGAACAGGTGGACGAGATATTCTTTCAGGTAGCGGTAGTCGCCAATCAGGCCCGTATTCCTCTGGCAAAAGCGGCGGTCGAGGAGACGGGAATGGGGATCATAGAGGACAAGGTCATAAAGAACCACTTTGCGTCGGAGTTCATATACAACAAATACCGCAACGAAAAGACCTGCGGCGTGGTAGAGCGAGACGAGACCAACGGTTTTTTCCGTATAGCCGAGCCTATAGGGGTTATAGCCGGTATTATACCTACGACCAACCCTACCTCTACGACGATCTTTAAAGCCCTTTTGGCCCTTAAGACCAGAAACGGCATAGTCTTCTCTCCCCATCCTAAGGCAAAAGGATGCACCGTGGAGACCGCAAAGCTGATCCACGATGCGGCGGTCAAAGCAGGGGCCCCGGAAGGGATCATAGGATGGATAGACCAACCTTCGGTGGAGGGATCTCAGTATCTCATGTCCCACCGGTCTATAAGCATGACCCTCGCCACAGGTGGGCCTGGAATGGTAAGGGCTGCCTATTCATCGGGAAAGCCGGCCATAGGCGTCGGATCGGGGAATACCCCTGCGGTCATAGACGAAAGTGCGGATATAAAGATGGCGGTCAACTCCATTCTTCTGAGCAAGACCTTCGATAACGGCCTTATATGTGCGTCGGAACAGTCGGTCGTGGTGTGCGATTCGGTGTACGATCAGGTATGCAGCGAATTCACTAAAAGAGGAGCCATCATACTCAACGGAGAGCAGAGAAAGAAAGTCGGGGAAACAATCCTGAAAGACGGAAGGCTCAACGTGGATATAGTAGGACAACCGGCTCAGAAAATAGCTAAGCTGGCTGGCTTCGAGGTCCCTGAGTCGACAAAGGTGCTAATAGGAGAGGCTCAGGAGATAGGGCTTCAGGAGCCATTCAGCTACGAAAAGCTATCCCCTGTCCTCGGACTTTACAGGGCTAAAGACTTCTCCGATGCAGTGAAAAAAGCGTCGGAACTGGTGAGATTTGCGGGCATGGGACACACCTCGGTGCTTTACACAAAGCCTGAAAACAGGGATAAAATATCCCATTTCAGCGAAAGAATGTCCACCGGACGGGTCCTTATCAATATGCCAAGCTCCCAGGGGGCTATTGGGGACGTCTACAACTTCCGTCTTGAGCCGTCTCTCACGTTAGGCTGTGGCTCCTGGGGAGGGAACAGCGTCAGCGAGAACGTAGGGATCAGACACCTGATCAACCTGAAAACCGTGGCGGAGAGGCGGGAGAACATGCTCTGGTTTCGAGTCCCCTCCCAGATATACTTCAAGCCGGGATGCCTTTCCCTCTCTCTGAGAGAGCTTGAGGGGAGAAAAAAAGCCTTTGTGGTGACCGACAGGCCGATATACGAACTGGGATACGCCGATAAGGTAACCTCTCACCTTGAGGATATGGGCATGGACATAGAGATCTTCTACGACGTGAAGCCCGACCCCGACATATCGACGGTCCAAAAGGGACTGGATAGGATGAAAGAGTTCAATCCCGACCTTGTTATAGCCCTCGGCGGAGGTTCCCCTATAGACGCAGCCAAGATTATGTGGCTTCTCTACGAGCACCCGGAGGTCAGGTTCGACAAGTTGGCCATGAGGTTCATGGACATAAGAAAGAGAGTCTGCAAGTTCCCTAAGATGGGCAAAAAGGCCATCATGGTGGCGATTCCAACCACATCGGGGACCGGATCAGAGGTAACTCCCTTCGCGGTTATCACCGACGATTCCCAGGGTGTTAAGTATCCTATCGCGGACTACGAGCTCACCCCCGACATGGCCATAGTGGACCCTGACCTGGTTCTATCGATGCCCAAAGGAGTTACAGCGGCATCGGGAATAGATGCGGTGACCCACGCCATTGAGGCATTGGCGGCGACTACCGCTACGGACTACACCAACGGCATAGCTATGGAGGCCCTAAAGATACTGTTCACATATCTTCCTCAGTCCTACAGGGACGGTGCCTCCAACCCCGAGGCTAGGGAGAAGATCCACTACGCTGCGACTATGGCGGGAATGGCCTTCGCAAACGCCTTTTTGGGGCTCTGTCACTCCATGTCCCATAAACTGGGGTCGGCGTTCAACGTAGCTCACGGCGTTGCAAACGGCATCCTCATCACTGAGGTCATAAAGTTCAACATGGTCACCGCCCCCAGAAAACAGGCGGCCTTCCCTCAGTATAAGTTCCCTGAGGCCAAGGAGAGATACGCAAGGGTAGCCGATTATCTCGGGCTTCAGGGCAAGACCGACGAGGAGAAAATCAACTCATTGATCCACGCCATAGAAAAGCTCAGAAAGGACCTTGATCTCCCGGCGACAATAAAAGAGGCGGGAGTCAACGAGACGGACTTCATGGCCAAAGTGGATGAACTGAGCGAGCTGGCCTTCGACGACCAGTGTACCGGAACCAATCCTCGGTATCCTCTTATATCTGAGATAAAAGAGCTCTACATAAAGGGATTCGGTAAATAGATAAAAAACCGGAGGATCGGCCTTAGGCCGGTCCTCCGGTTTTAATCTATAGAGGACCTCTAAAAACTCACTTTCGAGTCCCCTCGGATAGATCGTTCCGCCTACGCCCTGTTTCGCCCAATCGTATACTCGACCTGCCTGTTTCGTACGAACCGCCTCGGAGGGCACGTCCTGTGCCCCCTCGGCTTGGGGCGACGTCCTGTCGCCCCATTCGTACTGCGCTACGGCATGTCGAGTATACGGGCTCAAATGGGCTCCGTCGGAACGATCTCTCCGAGGATCAGAGTTTACAGAGGTCCCTTATAAATATATCAGTGGCCGTGATCGTGGCCCATTTCGTCGTGACCCCTCTCGGGCAAAAGAGGTTTTCCCACTTTTTTAAAATAATCGTTTAGGGCCTTGGTTATCGCCTCTTCCGCCAGGACAGAGCAGTGCATCTTGACGGGAGGCAGGCCGTCTAAGGCCTGGGCCACCGCTTTATTGGTGAGAGCGGCCGCCTCGTCCACCGTCTTTCCCTTTATCATCTCCGTGGCCATGCTCGAGGAGGCTATGGCGGAGGCACAGCCGAAGGTCTTAAACTTGACGTCCACGATGATATCGTTCTCGACTTTGAGATATATCTTCATAATATCCCCGCACTTGGCGTTGCCCACTTCGCCGACCCCGTCGGGATTCTCGATCTCCCCTACGTTTCTGGGATCTCTGAAATGGTCCATCACTATCTCGCTGTAAAGCACGATCAAACACCCTCCTGTCTCTTCAGAAAATCCTCCCAGAGGGGGGACATGGCCCTTCTCCGCTCAACTACCCTAGGTAGGTACTCCAATAAGCGATCGACGTCCTCGTCGGAGCTGTTTCTTCCCAAGGTCAGCCTGACCGATCCGTGGGCCATCTCATGGGATAGGCCTATGGCCATGAGCACGTGGGACGGGTCCAGGGAAGCGGAGGCACATGCGCTGCCTGTCGAGGCGGAGAAACCTCCGTCGTCTAGGTCCAGAAGAAGGGTCTCCCCCTCTATACCTACGAAACTGAAGTTAGAGTTGTTGGGCAGACGACGATCTCCGATAGGACCGTTTATCCTGGCGTAGGGAATTTTCCTGAGAAGGCCCTCCATCAGCCTGTCCCTGAGGGAGGAGAGCCTCCTGGCCTCGTTGGCCATCTCACCGTGAGCCAAGGCTGCGGCAAGTCCCATTCCCACAATTCCTGGGACGTTCTCCGTCCCGGAACGTCGACCGGACTCCTGGCCTCCGCCGTGGATAAGGTTCTCTATCCTAACGCCCTTACGGATATAGAGGGCTCCAACCCCTTTAGGGCCATAGAACTTATGGGCGGCCATGGACAGCATATCTATATTCATGGCCTCCACGTCTATGGGAATGTGGGTCACCGCCTGAACCGCATCGGTGTGAAACAGCACCCCTCTTTCCCGGCAGAGCCTTCCTATGGAGGTCACGTCTTGAACGGTGCCAATCTCGTTGTTGGCCATAGCCACCGAGACAAGGATGGTATCGTCCCTGATGGCCTTTTCCAGCACATCTAGAGGGACAAAGCCCTCGCCATCGACGGGAAGATAGGTAATATCAAACCCCTGACGCTCGAGAAACTCCATGGAATGGGTTATAGCGTGATGCTCTATGGAGGTGGTTATGAGATGGCGACCTTTTTTAGCCCCTAGGGCAAAAGCCGCTCCCTTCAGGGCCCAGTTGTCCGCCTCCGAGCCCCCTCCGGTGAAGAATATCTCCTTTTTATCCGCCCCTATGACCGATGCGACCTGGGCCCTTGCGGTATCTATGGCGTTTCTGTTAGGCTCTGAGGCGGAGTAGAGAGAGGACGGATTGTGGAAGGATCGAGTAAAATAAGCCTCCATAGCCTCGAGTACCTCTGGCCTTACATAGGTTGTAGCGGCGTAGTCCATGTACACGTTAGTTTTCATTGCGTCGCCTCCCGTAAGGATCTGCGAAATCAAATGCCTTTATCCTGAAGAGAGACTATCATACCCAACTGTTTATGTCAACTTTAGCGCCATGGCCATAGCCGAGGCGGTCTCAAGGGAAAAGAGACAGGGAACTCCCGATTCCGACGCAGCCCGACGCATCTTGAACCCCTCTAGGACCGAACCGCTCTCAGGACCGGGAATGTTGACCACAAGATCCCACTTACCACAGGCTATATCGGACGAGAGATCCCTGTCCCCGTCGACCTCATTACATTCGACTCCCCATCGTCTCAGGAAACGGGCGGTGCCGGAGGTGGCCTCCACCGACCATCCTGTCGAACTGTAGAGGGCCGCCACAGAACAGGAGTCGGATTTTTTCTCGTCGTCCACGGAGAAAAGGACCCTGCCTTTTATGGGAAGCGACCATCCAGCTCCCTCCCAAGCCTCTCGAAGGGCCTCCGCCATAGAAGCCCCCACCCCCATGGACTCCCCTGTTGAGCTCATTCTAGGGCCAAGCCTGGTGTCGACTCCGGGGATCTTCTCGGTGGAGAACACCGGAACCTTGACCGCTATGGAGCCGCTGTGTCTGTGAAGCCCCTCGACCCCGAAGGACTCCAGCCCCTCTCCCAGGGCCAGGCCCACCGCCATATCCACCAAAGGCAGATCGGTGACCTTTGCGACTATGGGAACGGTCCTGCTGGCCCTGGGGTTGGCCTCTATTACCGACAGCCTTCCTTCGTGAAGGACCATCTGGACGTTGAGAAAGCCCCTTATATCGAGAGCTTTCCCTAATTTAGAGCATATGTCGACTATCTCGTCCCTCTGAAGGTCGGTCAGAGAGAGGTCTGGAAATAGGGCCACCGAGTCCCCTGAATGGGTTCCTGAGGGATCGAGATGCTCAAAAATTCCAGGGATAAAGACCTTACCTCCGTCGCAAAGGGCGTCGACCTCGAACTCCCGCCCAGGGAGAAATCGATCAAGAAGAACCTCCTGTCCCGGAACGGAGTCGAAGGCGAAACGAAGCACCGAATCGAGATCCTCAAGCCTGGACACCACCTTCATAGCCGCCCCTCCTATGACGAAGCTAGGACGAACCATCAGGGGGAATCCCAGTCTCTCCCCTACCGCAAGGCCTTCCTGGACGTCTTTGACGCTGTCGCCCTCGGGAAAGGCTATGTCCAGATCCCTCAGGAGGTCGGCGAAAATTCCCCTGTCCTCGACGGCTGTCAAGGTCCGACCGGAGGTCCCTAGAAGGCCTATACCGACGGACTCGAGCTCCAGGCCAAGCCTCAGGGAGGTCTGTCCTCCAAAGGACGCGAAAACCGATGAGACTCCCTCCCGATGTAACAGGTTTTCCAGGTCCTCCAGTGCGAGAGGCTCGACGTATAGGCCGTCGGATATATCGTGATCGGTGCTGACGGTCTCAGGGTTATCGTTGACCATGATGGACCTTATGCCCCGTCTTCTCAGGGCGTCGACGGCCTTAACGCAACAGTAGTCGAACTCCACACCCTGGCCTATCCTTATGGCCCCTGAACCTATAACGGCGATAGGCTCCCCTGAAGAGGGGGAAAAAGGATCTCCTGTCGCACCGTAAGTCCCGTACCAATAGCCCGATCCCGCCGGGACCTCCCCGGCACATCCGTCGACCTCACGGTATCCAGGGTATATTCCCCACTTTTTTCGGAGGTCTTTTACCTCTTCGACGTCCATACCGCCCATCTTCCCGACCGCCCCGTCGGAGAAACCCTCAGCTTTCGCCGATCGGAGGAGATCCTGGGTCATAGGATCTCCTCCGAGGCGGCGTTCCGTGAGGACGATGGATTCCATGGCCTTAATAAAGTAGGGATGGACCGAGGACAGACGGGACAGCGACTCCACCGATCTACCTCTGCGGATTAGCTCTATGGCCGACCTAAGACAGCGATCGGTAGGGGATGTCAGGTCCATCTCCAGCTCGGAGTCGGAACGGCCCGGTTCGTCTCTATCCATCCAGGGCTCCGTGGCAAGGGATCTCATGGCCTTCATCCAAGCTTCCTGAAAGGACAGCCCCATGGCAAGGACCTCCCCTGTGGCCTTCATCTTCGTCCCTAGAGAACGGTCCTTAACTTTAAATGTGTCGAAAGGGAAGCGAGGGACCTTTACGACCACGTAGTCCAACGCTGGCTCGGCCATGGCGCTGCCGCTCCCGGTAACAGGGTTTGGCATCTCCGCCAGAGAACGGCCTAGGGCTATCTTTGCTGCCATTCTGGCGATAGGATAACCTGTAGCCTTGCTGGCCAAGGCGCTGGATCGGCTGGCCCTAGGGTTGACCTCTATGACGACGTAATCCTCCCCGTCCGGGGATATGCCGAACTGGACGTTACAGGCTCCCCTCACGTCCAGGGCATCGACTATACGAAGGGCCGAGTGTCGGAGAACCTGCCACTGTCTATCGTTAAGGGTTAAAACCGGCGAGACAACAACCGAATCTCCGGTATGGACCCCCATAGGATCAACGTTCTCCATACTGCATACCGCCAGTCTGTTTCCTGACCCATCCCTGACGACCTCAACCTCTATCTCTCGCCAGCCCCTCAGATACCTCTCCACCAGCACCCTGTTCACAGGGGAGGCCCTAAGGCCACCGTCGACAGTATGAACCAGAGAATCGCTGTCCTCCACCAGACCTCCTCCTGTCCCACCTAAGGTGAAATCAGGGCGAATCACCAGGGGGAAACCGGTTTTATCCGCAAAGTCGATAGCCTCCTCCACCGACGAGACGTAGGCGCTCTCAACCACCGGCTCGCCTATGGACACCACGAGATCACGAAAAGCCTCCCGTCCCTCCGCCAGGAGGATGGACTCGACGGAGGTCCCCATAACCTTTACGCCGTAACGATCCCAGAGCCCCAGCTTATGACACTCGACGCACAGGTTAAGGCCGGTCTGGCCCCCTAAAGTGGCTAGGACGCCTTCGACCTGGTGGGACTTTAAAATGTCCTCCACCGATTTAACCGTCAGAGGGCGAATATATACGGCATCCGCCAGCAGGGTATCGGTCTGTATGGTCGCTGGATTGCTGTTGAGGAGGATCGTCCAACACCCCTCATCCCTAAGCGCCCTGCACGCCTGGCTTCCGGAGTAATCGAACTCCGCTGCCTGTCCTATCCTGATAGGACCGGAGCCTATAACCAGGACCACCGTCTTTTTATCCATTGGGCTGGGCCTCCTTGATCTGGTCTATAAATCGGTCAAACAGAGAGAGCCCGTCGAGAGGGCCCGCTCCCGCCTCAGGGTGAAACTGAACGCCCCAGGCCCCTGTCTCGGTATGGCGGACTCCCTCGACTGTGCCGTCCGCGAGATGCCTGAAGATAACCTCCAGGCCGGTCCCATCCAGGCTCGACTCGTATATGGCGTAGCCGTGGTTCTGGCTGGTGACAATGGCGTGACCGGATTTTTCCTCCACAACAGGATGGTTGCTGCCTCTGTGGCCGTAGGGAAGTCGTTGGGTTTTCGCTCCGCAGGCCAGAGCCAACAGCTGACACCCTAGACATATCCCGAAAACAGGTATCGAACCTATAAGGGCACGGATGACGGCGATCTCCTCCGACAGCTCCGACGGATCCCCTGGGCCGTTGCTCAGCAACACCCCGTCAAAGCCTCCGTTTAATATCGTAGAGGCGGAACTCATATGGGGCAAAACTGTGACCTTGCACCCCAATCGGACAAGACGGCGAACTATGTCCGACTTTACCCCGTAGTCGATCAAGGCCAATGAGAGATCTCCCACACCGAAACACTTAGAGGATTTAGAGGAAACCTGGTGAACCAAATCACCTCCGAGAGCGTCGATCAAGGGCTTTTCTGCCGCCTTTGAGACCCGAGCCATAGAGGTCCCTATTTCCCTTATCCGGAGGATAAGGCTCCTACAGTCGATTCCAACCAAGATAGGGACGTCCCACCGATGTAACCAATCTCGAACGTTACCGTCCATATCCTCTATACGACCGATAATAACCGCTTTAACCCAGGGACGGGAGCTTTGAAGGTCTTCCTCGTCAAGGCCGTATAGGCCTATACAGGGGAAGGCAAACACCAGGATCTGACCGTAATAGGAGGGATCGCTGATGGACTGAGAGTATCCAGGATAGGCGGTGGTGAAGACTATCTCGCCATCTAATGATGGAGAGGGCAACGTGGACCGACAGGGGAAGCTGGTTCCGTCGGCGAGGGTAAGATTGAGCTGATACATAGGCACCTCCCGTGAACTTTTGTTTTCAAACAAAGATGTAGTGATTTTTAGTTCATAGAAGGATACACCAACCAAGCACAAAAATCAAGCTTGCAATCGATTGCATAAACCGAAGTGTAGAATACAACAGACTAAGCCTAAGGTAAAGACGGAGAGAGGGAGGCCCATGGGCCTCCCTCTCTCCGTCTTTACCTTTTTTAGCGTTTTATGGTGATCCTTCCGTCTACAACAGGGTCGACTATTCCGTCGGTGTGCCTTACCGTCTCGGCAAAAACGTCGGAGTCGGATACGTAGAAGTCCTGTCCCTTTTTCGAGGCAAAGGTGTAGAACTTATCTCCACCGCTTCCGGTCCAGGAGTAGACGGCGACGGTGTATTCCTGGTCGTCCACAACGGACTTCCACTCGTCGCCTTTTTTGACCTCAAGGGAGACGACCCTCGACCCAGGCCTGATGAGCTTGGAATCGTTGTCTATCAGGGCAGGCTCTTTGGAGAGATCGAACAGGACCTTCAGACCGGAGATCTGGAGGAAAGCCCCACTGGGAGCTCTGTCGTTGGGCTCGTACTTGTCGCCTTCTCCTATAAGAGCCGAACCGGAGACCTCCATGACCTCTTTCAGCTCTTTGCCGGTGAGGACAAAGGTCTGAAGGGTGTTACCCCAGGGGAACACGTCCATGATGGTGTTGTAGGAGACGTCTCCTGCGGGGATAATTTTATCCCCTCTGATGCCACCGCCGTTTACGAAGGCCACGTCTGTCCCGGCTTTCCAGCGAAGTCCGTCGGCGAGATAGTTGCCTAGGGCCGATTCCTGTCCTCTGACAACGTCCCTTGTGGCGTCGACGTTGTTAGGCATGGTTCCGACCTTTTTGCTTAAGTTTTTCTTGAGTTCCTCGCCAAAGGGCTCAATTGCGGCCTGAACGTCCTGAGCCTTGGCTATGGACTGGCGCATCTCTATGAGCTTCCAGGAGCTATTAGCCTCGTCGACGAGACCGTCTTTGATATCCAGCTTCATCGCACCTATGTAACGGGCCATGGATCCGGCCTGGCCTATCATTGTTTTCCATCCATCAGGCCCCTCGACTATCTCCGGAGCGCTCATGACGGTATGGCTGTGTCCTCCCAGTATGGCGTGTATTCCCTTTACCGACTGAGCGACGAGCCTATCCGCCTCTATTCCTATGTGGGTAAGGGCTATTACGACATCGCAACCGTCGGCTTTGAGGTCCTCAACGGCTTTTTTCGACACTGCGACAAGGTCCTGTCCCGCCTTGACGTCAGGACCTGGGCTCGTGAGGGAGTCCAACTCGGTGCATAGAAGACCGAAGAAACCGACTTTAAGCCCATTTTCAAGGGTTTTAGTCCAGCTAGGTTGAAGTCTCAGGTCATCTCTGGTAGTCTCCAGGTTAGCACAGATGATCGGGAAAGATGCGGATTTCAGGAACTCACCGAAGACATCCGCCCCAAGATCGAACTCGTGGTTGCCCGGAATACCGAGATCAACCGGAATAGCGTTTATCCCCGCTAACTCGGCCTTCCCGTGGAAAAAGAAGAAGAGAGGCCCCTCTACCGTGTCGCCCATCTGGACTACTACGGTGTTGCCTGGATCCTCGGCCTTTATCTCCCTGATAGCGGTGGCTATTCTGGCGACACCGCCGACGTCTTCCTTGACCTTTTCACCGTCGACCTTTACCGTAGCCTCGTAGGAGAATATCTTGCCGTGCATATCGTTGAAACCGACGATATTGACGACACCGTCTTTGGCCCATAGGGGGCACGTTGAAAGGAGAACCAAAAACAAAACAGCTAAAACACGAATAACACCGTTCCTTTTGCTCACAAAAACCACTCCTTATTGTTAAGTATGGTCTAAAAACGGAAGATAGAACTACAACTCGATGCGGTAAGCATACCATAATCTACCGATATAACTCAAAGCTCAAAATTAGAAAGGATGATGATTTATGGTCGATATCCCGTCGCTGATCAGTATGTTGTTGATATTTTGTGCCAGAGTTACCGACGTGAGCCTCGGAACCTTTAGAATACTCCAACTCGTGAGAGGCCGGAGAATGGCCGCCGCACTGATAGGATTTTTCGAGGTAATGCTTTACATGGTCGTCTTAGGTCATATACTGGGAGGCGGCAGGGTTTTAAGGCCTTTAGAGCTCATCGCCTACTGTCTCGGATACGCCACAGGAAATTACGTAGGGTCCTATCTGGAAGACCGCCTTATGAAAGGCTATACCCTGGTAGAGGCCATGGCCCCCTGCGATGAACACAGTTTAGAGGTGATAAAGAAACTGAGGGAAGGCGGATTCGGGACCACGGTGATACAAGGAGAAGGTAAAACCGGCCCTAGATACGTGATAAAGATAATATGCAACAGAAAGGATATCCCGGAGATAAACAGAATACTGGACAACATAGCCTTCGTGTCGGTTTTCGACGTCAAGAGCTGTTTTGGTGGCTATTTCAGGATGAAAAGAAAATAGGGAGACGTGCCTAAACAGGCACTCCCCCTATTTTTTTAAAGGCATCTCTAAAAACTCACCTTTGAGTCCCCTCGGAGAGACCGTCCCGCCTGCGCCCTGTTTCGCCCAATCGTATACTCGACCTGCCTGTTCCGTACGAACCGCCTCGGAGGGCACGTCCTGTGCCCCCTCGGCTTGGGGCGACGTCCTGTCGCCCCATTCGTACTACACAACGGCATGTCGAGTATACGGGCTCAAATGGGCTACGTCGGAACGATCTCTCCGAGGATCAGCGTTTTTAGAGGTTCCCTTAACTAAAAAATATCTCTACTTGGGGTCCGCGGGGTTGGATGTCTTACCGTACTCCACGTCCTCAAGCCACCAGGTCGGATAGCCAGCGGACTCCTGTGCTCCTTCGTCGGTCATGACGTAGCCATCGCAGTACTTGCCGACGAGGGTGTCGCCAAGCTCCCACCAGGCCTTCTCAACCGCCAACATGTTGTTGTAGCTGTAGTTGGTGAGGAACTCTACGGCACTGGCGGGGTCCTTCTTGTGCATCTCGACGGCGGTAGCCTTTATGGCAGGGACCTCGGCGAAGAACTGGCCCTCGAAGCGGCTCCGCTCGGCGGCGATATCTTTGATCATGTAGTTCCACTTGAGGGTCGCCCAGTTGCTGACGAAATTGAAAGCCCAGAAGGCGCTGTTTCTGTCCATTTTGTGACGATAACCATCGGACCAGCTGCTTGGGACCTTCGTCACTCCGGCGAAAACAGGGACGTAGACGGTGGTCAAAGGCTGATCCAGCCCAAACCACATAATACCACCGACCGAATCGGGGAGGTCCGCCCAGGTCTGAGCCACATGGCTGTAGGAGCAACGGAATATGCTGATGTTCCTCTCCCAGTAGACGTCTTTAGTTCCATCAGGACGCTGATCCTTGTTGGCTCTGTAGAAGACCGGTGACTCGAAAGGACCGCCTGCTTTGGTCTTGGACAGATCGTAAGGGGTTCCCTGATAGTGATCCCTGTTTATAGCCATAATATCCTGAGCGGAGACCTTCTTATCGGGCTTAACCGAAAGAGGATACTGAGCGGCGGTGGGGCTCAGGTTAAGGGACGGAGCCAGAAGGCTCAGAGCTCTCCACTCTCTGCGGCTACAGATAGGGGCGTAATCGTAGTCCTCTGCGGGCATATAGGCCTTGTTGAAGAGGAACTCCTCCCCTTCCTTCCACCATCCCATATCCTTGGCAAAGGAAATGACATTGGAGGAAGCCATGTAGTTATCCTTGTCCTTGAGGTCGAGTTTGCCTATCCTGGAACGGTTGGCGATGACGCTGACGTGATCGTCGGGAATCCTAGCGGCGGCCCAGACAGCACCGGGTATTCCAAGCTCCGAGTTCCAAAGAGGTCCAGGTCCGGTTATCTCAAAGAGCCATACCTCGTTACCGTCGGCAATCCAAAGTCCCTCTCCGACATCGCCGTATCCGTACTTCTCGGCGAGAGCTCCCATTACGACGATAGCGTCCCTTGCGGTCTTAGCCCTCTGAAGGGCGAAGACCTGGAGCATCTCTATGGTCATCCAGCCACTGTCGCAGTAGGATTCCTCTCTCCCACCCCAAGTGGCCTCAGCCATCATGAGCTTATGCTCGTTCATGGACGGATAGCCTGTGTTGAAGTAGGTGTAGGTCTCGGATACCTGAGGGATCTCACCAACCTTGTTTAGGGGCTTGGTGGGCATAGTCTGATAGCACAGGTTCTTGTAAACAGGGGCCATGGCCCCATCTTCCCATTTCTGGCCAGGGACTATCTGCATTCTGTGATCGTACCATCCATCGACGGTGTGACTGACGATGGTAGAGCCGTCGACGGTCGCATTTTTCCCCACCATGAGAGAAGTACAGGCTAAAGCTGACCCAACTAACATAGCGGATAGGGCAAAGGCCCCTGCCACTATGCCAGCTTTTCTGATAACGCTTTTCTCGCTCATGAAAAAACCTCCTGAACTATGATATCCCACCTGAAACAGGCGAGAGAGACTCCTGTATCCCAGGTGTCCACTGTTCAATCCTAATCACAAAAGGCAAAAAGGTCAATTTTAGTTTAAAATTGTTTCTATCTGTTGACTTTTAGCCCTCAAAAAGAAGTCATTATGTTCTTTCGTCAGGGAACCTCTAGAAAACTCTAATCCTCGGAGAGATCGTTCCGACGGAGCCCAGAGCCCGTATACTCGACCTGCCGTCGTGTAGTCGAATGGGGCGACAGGACGTCGCCCCAAGCCGAGGGGGCACAGGACGTGCCCTCCGAGGCGGTTCGTACGAAACAGGCAGGTCGAGTATACGATTGGGCCAGAGCGTAGGCGGAACGATCTCTCCGAGGGGACTAGAAAGTGAGTTTTTAGAGGTTCCCCTATATGTCGTTCCATAACAATCCATCTTTTGCCCGTGTGAACGGCCCCAATTTAGGTTAGAATACCGACGTGAACTATTTACGAACCGAGAGGAGAAAGTGCATGAGCAACGAG
>NZ_FXBB01000032.1 GCF_900177735.1 Dethiosulfovibrio salsuginis
TAGGCGGAACGATCTCTCCGAGGGGACTCGAAAGTGAGTTTTTAGAGGTTCCCTAAAGTTTAAATTTGTCCATGTCCTCTTTTAGTTCCTCTGTGTCTTTCAGGAGGCCCTTAGACCCGGAAGCCATTTCCTCGGCGGTTCTCAGAGTATTATCGGAGGAGCTCTTTACCGAGTGAACCCTCTCTGCCATCTGGGCTACCGCCGACGTCACGCTGTCCAGTGCCAGGGCCATCTCCTTGCTGGATGCCGCCTGTTCCTGGGCGACCGCCGCTATATCCTGTATGGCCTCGTTGAGGTTGTGAACGTCCTTTATCGACTCGGTCATCTCCTGTTTCGTGCTCTCCGCTAAGCTCAGGGCCTTTGCCATGCTGCTGGCGTTTCCCCTGGTTACCTCCATGGACTTGACGGTCTGAGATTTCAACCCCTCTATGAGGCCGTCTATCCTCCCCGCTGCGACGGAGGACTCCTCCGCCAGCTTTCTTACCTCCTCGGCGACCACCGCAAACCCTCTCCCCGCCTCCCCCGCTCTCGCCGCCTCAATGGCGGCGTTCAGGGCCAGAAGGTTGGTCTGGTCGGCGATTTTGGTTATGGTCTCCACGAAAGAGGAGATGGATTTTACCGACTCGCCGAGCTGTTCCATGTCGGAGGAACTGCTTCGGGACATACGTTCCGCCGTAGCCACCTCGTCCATAAGGCCGGACATATAGGATGCGGACCTCTCCGCCCTGTCGGAGGTTCGGGCGGCGATTTCCGCTCCGTCGGTGGTCCTCTCAGCTACGGACACCGCCCCTCCTGCTATCTCCTCTATGCCTGCGTTAGCCTGCTCCAGAGAGGCGGAGCTCGTCTCTAGATCGCTGACTACCTGGAACACCGCTCCTCGTATTTGCTCCATCGCCTGGGCGGTTCGATCGCTCATGTCCGCCATTGACCGGGCCTTGTCGGTGGTGCGGTCGGACTGCTCTATGGCTCTGCCTATCATGTATCTCTGGGCCTCCAGCATCAGCGCCAGAGACTGGGCCAGGTCTCCTACCTCGTCGTTAGGTATATTCCCGAAGTCGGCCTCTCTCGCGGATATATCCCCTTCCCCGGCTCTCTGGGCTATGGCGGCAACTTTTCTGATTGGGTCGGTTATCCTCTTCGATATGGACCAAAGCAGGCACACCACGAAAATCAGAGACACCGCCGCTAGGATGGCTATCGTAAAGGTCAGTTTCCTGATGGGAGCCATTGCCTTTCCCATGGGGAAGGCCAGCTCGAATATCCAGGGTCTGTCCACGCCCTCTATGAAGACAGGCACGTACTGGTGGAGCATAGTTCCCTCTGGGTGATTCACGGTGATCGAGTAGGGATTCCCCTGGGAGGTCGCCTTTATAATATCGTCTATGCGAGGATTTTGGCTCTTTTTGCCCAGGACCTCCTCCTCCGGCGACGCGGCGTAGATCCCCTGATCGGTCATGATGGAGGCGTAGCCCGTCTCTAAGGGCCTTATGTTACCAACGATTTCCCTCAATCCCGATATCTCAAGCTCCGAGTACATCGCCCCGAGGAACTCTCCCTCGTGGATTATGGGAATTCCGTAGTCCACCACCGTGACCTTTGAGCCCTCGAAGGTCCAGGTGGAAGGGGGAAATATCCTGGCCTTTTTGGAGTCCTTTATGCTCAGGTAAAATCCTCCTGGTTTCAGGTATCCCCCTTCAGCGGTGCAGGGCTGGATCGCCGCCTTGCCGTTGGATCGGGCGACCCAGGGAGCGTATCTGCCGTCTTCGTTGTGGTAAGGCCTGTCTCGATGTGCGTCGTCGTCGCCGTCCAGCTTGTCGGGCTCCCAGACGGTGTAGATGCCGAATATAAAGGGATCGCCGTCTAAGGTGCTTTTCAGCAGGTTGTGGTACTGTTCCCTGGTGGCTCCCGCTTCCCTCAGGCCGATAAAGCCGTCTCTGAGCTTCACAGCCGTCTGGGTCATGTGGAGAAAGTCGTTTTGGACCTGGTTGGCGTACTGGAAGGTGGTCGCCAGGACCTTATCCTCAAGCTGGTCGATGGAAGTCGACCTAACGGTGGTCCCTACAACCCCTAGGACCGCCAAAAAGACCAGTGTCACAGGCACCGTTACCCACAGCAACATCTTTACCCTAAGACTCACATAAATTCCCCCGATCGGCATATTGTTGCAGGACTTGAGACTCAAGTTTCCTGTTCCAATATATCAAAGGGATAACGAAAAAGCATCCACATTAGAGTATCTATTCCGTAACGTTTTTCGTGATTTTTATATCAACCGTCACGATCTCCGGCCTCGAGCTGGTCCTGATCGGTGGCCCCCATGTGCCCACGCCGCAGGAGACGTAGACGTAGGAACCTCCGACTTTTTCCAGCCCCCAGTCCAGAGGGTAGATCATCGATGTTATCAACTGAAACGGGAATAGCTGCCCTCGGTGGGTATGGCCTGACAGGAGCAGGTCCACCTGGGCTGTGGACGCCTCGTCCAGCGCATCTGCGATCGGAGTGTGATCTAGAACCAACACCGGCTCATTCCCACCGGGCATGATGTTTTTCAGCGGCGACCTGGATAGGCCCATTCTAGGTGCCTGAACGTCCTCCCTGCCCAATATCCACAGGGAGTCGTCGACCAGCACCGCCCTGTCCCTGAGCAAGGTGACCCCCGCACTTTCCAGTATTCTCTGGGATTTGCCTATGCCCAGATAGTATTCGTGGTTTCCCGGCGAGCCGTAGACCCCTAACGGGGCCCTCAGTCCCCTTAGCCCCTGGGCTATAAGCTCCAACTTAGGCCCGTCGGGGCCGTCCAATATATCCCCTGCCATAAGTATCAGGTCCGGCGACAGGCCGTTTGTCTTTTCGACCACTCGCTCCAGCCATTTGGGAGAGGTCATGAAGGATATGTGTAGGTCGGTCATGAGGGCTATCCTGAAGGATCGGTCCTCCGTGCCTGGGATCTCCAGAGAGATTGTCTTCGTCACAGGATAGCGGGCGTTTATCCACCCTCCGGCGACGATCGCCAGGGAAAGTCCGGTCCACAGGGCGAAGACCGGCACGCTTACTTTTGTCTGAGGAGGGAGACGAAGGACGATCCTTCCCAGTCTCCATATGTCCCAAAGGATGGCAGGGATAACCAGGTTGGGCAAGTAGGCCATCCAGAGATAGCCTATGTGTAGAAGATAGGGCCTGACGTTCTCTGGGATGAGCCCCAGGTTCAGTCTGCCCAGAGGAAACGAGAGGGCTGCCGCCATACCTAGCGTCACAGCCAAGTTGCGAAAAGCTCCGGCGGGCAGAGTGGAGGCCCACCGGAGCGTACCGTACAGGCTGAAGGAGCCGTATACGGAGAAGAACACCAGGAAGAACATTCTCATGGATCAGGATAGCGAGTCCACTATCGCCCTTAGGGCCTCCTGGGAGCCCTCCTTCAGAAACAGCGGCTTTGTGTCATCGCCGTAGATCCCCAGATTGTCCTCGAAGGTCGGCTTGCCCTCCTGGCAATAGAGGATTCCAAGGGGATAGTCGGTCCTCATTGCCAGTTCCATAGCGGCAGTCCTGTCCGTTTGGTCGTGGTCCTCAAGGATGTAGGTGTTGTCCTTGAACCACTTGAAGGTATTGATTTTATTGAACGACACGCAGGGCTGGAATATGTCCACCAGCGAATAGCCCCTGTGTCCTATAGCGGCCTTCATTATCTTCACAGTGTGGTCCAGGTTGCCCGAGAAGGCCCTCGCCACGAAAGTAGCCCCTTGAACTAAGGCCAGCGCCAGAGGGTTCACCGGATCGCTGGCGACCCCTCTAACCTGTATAGGTGTGGTCATACCCTTAGGGGACGTAGGGGAGGCCTGCCCCTTGGTGAGGCCGTAGACCATGTTGTCGTAAACCAGGTTGGTTATGTTCGGGTTTCGCCGTATTGTGTGGAGGAAGTGGTTTCCTCCCTCTCCGTACATATCTCCGTCCCCGCCGATTGCCAGCACCGTGAGGCTTGGGTTGGCCGCTTTGACCCCGGTGGCGTGGCTCAAGGCCCTGCCGTGGAGGCCGTTTAGAAAGTTGCACTTCATAAAGTGGGGGGTCTTTGCCGCCTGGCCTATTCCCGATACCACCGTAACGTCCTCAGGTTTGAGGTCCAGCTCCTCCAGTGCTATCTTCAGGGCCTCCAGTATCTTAAAGTCTCCGCATCCGGGGCACCAGGCCAGGTCCGCCCCGGGAAGGTCAAAGTTCGATTCTCTCATGGTTATTCCTCCTGGTCGGTTATCCTGGAAAGGCCCTCTCGGACCTGTTCCACCGAAAACTGAAGTCCGCAGTAGTTTCTCAGGTGGCCGTCGGCCTCTTTGCCGGTTAGCTTCCTTATCTGTCCCTCAAGCTGGCCGTCGTGGTTTCCCTCGACTACGATAAGCTCCTTTGCCGACTGGATCAGGGCTAGGTCTTGGTCCATCATGGGCCATATCTGCCTGATCCGAAGCAGGGCGGTATCGGATAGCTTCAGTTCCTCGAGGGCTTCCTCCACCATAGGGCCGGTGGAGCCCCAGCAGACTATGAGCCTGGTCCAGCTGTCCGGGCCGGACAGCTTCCCCGGAACTCCGTCCTCTTTAAGCCACCGCTCCTTTTTGAACCTCTTGTCGGACATCCGAACTCTAAGCTCGAAGTCCTCAAAGACGTGGCCCTCCTCGTCGTGCTCGTGGCTGTCGCAGCCGACCAGTCCATCTCCGTATCCTGGGATGGCCCTCGGGGAGATTCCGTCCGCCGTGTCCTCGTAGCGGCGGTATTTTGGGTTCGATTTAACGATGCACTTATCCGGCTCAGGGGCGGAAAAGGCCTCCGTCGGGACGTCTTTGATGGTGTTCAATATGTATTGGTCCGTCAGGATCACCGACTGGACCTGATATCGGTGGACCATCTGAAAGGCTTTCGCGGTGAGCTGAAAAGCCTCCTCCAGGGTGCCAGGGGCCATCACTAGCCTGGGGAACTCGCCGTGGCCGGCGTGGACCGCCAGGTTTAGGTCCGCCTGTTCGGTCCTGGTCGCCATGCCGGTGGCTGGGCCGGGCCTCTGCCCCAGGTGAACCACCAGTGGGGTCTCCGCCACTCCCGCCAGGCTGAATCCCTCGTACATCAGGGAGAATCCCCCGCCGGATGTGGTCACCAAGGGGCTGGCCCCGGCGTAAGACGCCCCTACTGCCATGTTTATCGCCGATATCTCGTCCTCCACCTGCTCCACGGCGATCCCCAGCCTCAGGGCGTTTTTAGCCGCAAAGCCCAGCACCCCTGTGGCCGGGGCCATAGGGTAGGCTGTGACGAAGTCGCATCCTCCGGCGATAGCGCCCATGGCCACCGCCTCGGAACCTCCGACGATCTTCCTGTCCGAGGTGTTGCCCTTAGATGGCGAGGGAAGATGGGGAAACCGTCCCCTTATCTCCGCCCCCAGGGTTACCCCCTTTTTGCAGGCCGAGGCGTTCTGTTCCACCGTCTCGTCTCCCTTTTTGCCGAATCTAGAGCGGAAAAAGTCGACCGCCTCCTCCTCCGATGAGTCGGTGAGGCCCAGTACGATCCCAGCGGCTATGACGTTGGAGTACAGCTGTGAGCCCGCCTCTTTTGCCATCGACGTCAGAGGAATGTCGTTAAACCTTAGGTGCTCCTTGAGACACTGGTCGGTCACTACAGATCCGTCTGCGACGATCACGGTGTCCTTATCGATCCTGCTCTGGATGTTGCTTCTGATCCCCGGACTCAGGGCCACCAGCAGGTCGATCCTGTCCACCAGGCCATCCACGGGCTTCGAGGAGATTCTCAGTTCCGTGGAGTTGTTGCCCCCTCTCACCCTGGACATATACTCCCTGGTGGCGAAAACGTGGTAGCCCGATCTCTTGAGCACCCTGACCAGTATATCCTCCACGGTCTGAACCCCAAGCCCCGCCGCCCCGCATATGACGACCGAAAGATCCCTATCTAAAGCCATGCAAGTTCCCCCTCTCTCTCTAGGGGACCTCTAAAAACTCACTTTCCAGTCCCCTCGGAGAGACCGTCCCGCCTGCGCCCTGTTTCGCCCAATCGTATACTCGACATGCCTGTTCCGTACGAACCGCCTCGGAGGGCACGTCCTGTGCCCCCTCGGCTTGGGGCGACGTCCTGTCGCCCCATTCGACTACACGACGGCATGTCGAGTATACGGGCTCAAATGGGCTCCGTCGGAACGATCTCTCCGAGGATTAGAGTTTTTAGAGGTGCCCTCTATGTAGTCCTGGATATAATCCTACCACATCGATGTGGTTTTTAGAGGTCCCCTATATCAGTCCGCTAAAAAAAGCTCTATTTTTTCGCAGGCCTTTTCGAGGTTTTTTTTCAGTATAGCTGCCGCTTTCTCCGGCTCCCCGTCCATGCCCGCTTTCACGATCTCCAGATGCTTATGGTTGTGTTCCTTGAGGTCGACGGTCTGGTGGTATATTCTCACGTATCTCATCATGGGGGCTCTGATGGAGTTGATCAGTCCTAGAAGGTTAGGCATGTCCGCTTTTTGGTATATGTAGGAGTGGAAATCCCAGTTTATGGTGCTCAACATGGCGGGATCACTTTCGTTCAGCCCCTTTTCTGCCAGAGCCATAGCCTCCCTGAACTCCTCGGAGGTCATCCTTTTCAGGGCGGTCTCCATGGCCATGCACTCCAGCACCGCTCGAATTTTGAAGATTTCCTGAACTTCCTTTTTGGAGATGCTCTTGACTATCGCTCCTTTATAGGGCTCGTAGATCACGTATCCCTCCCCCTCCAGCTGAATGAGAGCCTCTCGGACAGGGGTGCCGCTGACGCCGTAGTTTTTGGCCACCTCCGCTGCCCGAATCTGATGGCCCCCCTGTAGCTTGCCGGAGAGGATCTTCTCCTTTATGGCGGAGTAAATCTTTTCCTTGTTCGTCGGTGATATCTCGGATGAATTTTTATTTTTTAGCACCAAAAAACTACCTCCATCGATTTTTGTCGCTGCAATAAAGCGATCAGGGCATCCTAAGCCAGGTGCCCTGATCGCTTTACTCGATTCTATCCAAGCCTTTTAATGCACCTCTAAAAACTCTGTTTCTCGGAGAGGTCGTTCCGACGGAGCCCATTTGAGCCCGTATACTCGACATGCCGTCGTGTAGTCGAATGGGGCGACAGGACGTCGCCCCAAGCCGAGGGGGCACAGGACGTGCCCTCCGAGGCGGTTCGTACGAAACAGGCAGGTCGAGTATACGATTTGGCCAGGGCGTAGGCGGAACGACCTCTCCGAGGGGACTCGAAAGTGAGTTTTAGAGGTTTCTTTTAGACACTATGTCGATAACCACTCTGTCGACGTCCTTCATCCCTCTGACGTTAAGGGCCACAGCGTTATCCACGGTCTTCGATATGTCCGATGGGTCTACCACTCCTTGGGTTCCCTTTAGGTATTTGCCCTCAAGGGCCACCATCGCGGCGCAGTAGGCTTCGGCGGCTCCGGTAGAGACCTTCAGGGCACAGGTTTCCTTAGCCCCGTCGCACACCATCCCGACCAGGTTGCCCAGGACTACCTCCATAGCCTTGGTGGATTGATCCACAGAACCTCCTAGCAGGTGAACTATGCCAGCTGCTGCCCCCGCTCCTGCTGCGACCGCACAGCCGCACACCGGACTGAGACGTCCCATCCTGCTTTTTGTGAAGCTGGTGCTTAAGTGGCTGAAGGCTATGGCCTCGGCTATCTCTCTGCGATTTTTGCCGTGAAACTTGCCCGCCACGTATACCGGGAGAATTGCGGTAAGTCCGTGATTGCCGCTTCCGGCGCTGCTCATCACCGGAAGAGAGGCACCGTCCATTCTTGCGTCCGATGCCGCTGCGGCTATGGCCCTTATCTGGGAGGCCAGATCTCGGTCGTACAGCTCTCCCGCCATGGCCTTGACGGTCTTTCCCAGACCGAGGCCTACGTCGTGGTTCAGGCCGTACCCGGCGATCTCCATGTTCATGTCGACCCCTGCCATCACCGTCTCCACGTCGGAGTCGTCCAGGGTCGACGCCATGGACACCAGCTCCAGGTAATCCATCTCCGCCACCTGGGATGAAACCGATTTAGGTGCCGTAGAGAGGGTCGATTCCTCCCTCTGAAACAGAACCTCGTTGTCCTTTTTGACGGTCACTATATTGGTATGGGTGCCCTCTATGATACAGGTGGCGTCGTGGCCCTTTCCTCCCACCTGGGCCATTACGTAGACGCCGTGTCTCGCCATATCAGCCTCAAGGGAGATAGAGCCCTCGGAGATCATCTCCTTCGCCGCCTCGATGTCCTTTCCCGTGGCGTCTTTAAGGACCTCCAAGCCGTACTGGGACTTTCCGCAAACCACCGCTAAAGCGGCGGCTATGAGGTTTCCCCTGAGCCCCCCTGTCCCCGGTATGCCTACTGCCACCCCGTTTTTGAATATGCTGTCGCTGACTATGACCGATACGGTGGAGACGTCCTCCGCCAGGGTCTCGGTCGCCTTGGCTACCGCTAAGGCAACCGCCCCTGGCTCGGTACACCCTAGTGCAGGCTTTACCTCTTGAGCTAAAAATTCTTTAATATCGAACATGGTGCCCTCCCGATGGTGTGGATATGTATTATGATATGCAAGATTATATATGATTTCTTATGGGGATCAATAGAGCCTCGTCCTTTTTCTCGGTGATATAATTCAGCCGACCGTGGTAGGATAGGTCCGTGTGATTCAGACCAGTTTAGGAGGTTTTTTTATGGTAGATGTCTCTGAGGTATACGGTAGGGCGAAAGGTCTGGCTTCCTGGCTGAGGGATCTCAGACGGGATTTTCATCGCCATCCGGAGCTTTCGATGAAGGAGTTCCGAACCTCCGATAAGGTGGCTGAGGTGTTGACGGAACTGGGTATTCCCTTTGAAAAAGGAGTAGGTGGAACGGGAATAGTTGCCCGGATCGGAGGGGAAGGCCCTGCGGTGGCCCTCCGTGCCGACATGGACGCTCTCCCTATGGACGAGGTGTCCGGCAGGGAGTACGGATCGACCTGCCCTGGGGCCATGCACAGCTGTGGTCACGACGCCCATACAGCTATGTTGCTCGGCGCTGGGTCCCTTCTGTCCTCTATGGAACTCCCCGGTCCGGTGGTGCTGGTGTTTCAGCCGGGAGAGGAGATCGCAGAAGGGGCTTCCGCTATGGTGGAGACGGGGTTTATGGAAAGCCATGATGTAAAGGCGATCTTCGGTCTTCACGTCCATATTCCCCTCTCCGTCGGTCAGATAGGGGTCAATAAAGACCGTTGCTGTGCGTCGGTGGACAACTTTCGGGCGGTCATAAAGGGCAGAAAGGCCCATGGGGCCTACCCCAATCTGGGCAAAGACGCCATCGTCATGGCGGGGCAGGCCCTAGTTCAGCTTCAATCGGTGGTCGCCAGAGAGGTAGACCCTCTGGATGGAGCTGTCCTGACCGTAGGAACTATCCACGGTGGGACAGCCCCTAACATAATCTCCGATGAGGTGGTTATGGAGGGGACGTTGCGATCCCACAGACCTCAGGATAGAGAGCTTCTATCCAGAAGGGTGGTCGAGATAGTGTCCTCAGTGGCGTCCTGTGGAGGCGGTGAGGGGGAGGTTTCCTTCAACAAAGGCTGTCCTGCTGTCATAAACGACCGGGCTATGTCCGACATGATCATCTCAACCGGCAGGGACATGCTAGGCGAGAGCGAGGTGGCCGTTCTTGAACGTCCCACCATGGGGGGAGAGGATTTTTCCTTTTTCTCTCGGAAGGTTCCTGGAGGGTTTTTCCGTCTCGGCGCGGGAAGCGAGGCTAAGGGAATAACCTATCCCGCCCACACCTCCGATTTCGATATAGACGAGGACTGTCTCCCTGTAGGGTCCGCCATGTTGACCGAGCTGGCCCTTCGGTGGCACTCCTCCAGGACCTAGAGAGGTGCACTCGATGGCGTGCCACGATAGAGCCTCTCAGGGAATGTCCGTCTCCTGGAGGGGGCTTTGGATCGATCTGGGGCTGACTTTAGGAAAGATCCTCGCCGGTTTTTTTGGAAACAGCGCCGCCATGGTTGCCGACGGGGTTCACTCACTGTCCGACGCCGTCACCGACATAGTGGCTATATGGGGCTTCAAGATGGTCTCCGTTCCGGCGGACAGCTCCCATCGCTACGGTCACGGCAAGTTCGAGACCTTATGTTCCGTTTTCGTAGGGGTGGCTTTGATAGCGGCGGGGTTGGGGATCCTGTGGGCCTCGGGGGGTCGAATTTTTCAGGCTATAGGCGGAGACTTCCCCGATGCCCCAGGGATGATAGCCCTGGTCGCGGCGACGATCTCGGTCATAGTCAAGGAGCTTCTCTACCGCTATACCCTGTCGGCGTCCATAAGGTTAAACAGCCCCGCACTGAAGGCCAACGCCTGGCATCACAGGTCCGACGCCATGTCCTCCTTAGCGACCTTGGTCGGAATAGGAGGGGCTATCATCTGGAGCGGCTGGGGGAGGGTTCTAGATCCCCTCGCAGGGGTGATCGTCAGTTTTATGGTCATAAAGGTTGGGTGGTCTATCTGTTTTGACGGAGCCGACGAGCTCATGGAGGCTTCTTTGCCTGAGGAGATTTCCCGGGAAATAGTGGGGATAGGCGAGGCAGTGGAAGGTGTAAGAGATCTCCATGGCCTTAGAACCAGGAGAATAGGGGCATCCGTCGCCATGGATTTTCATCTGCTGGTAGACCCTGATCTTTCGGTAAGAGAGGGACACGACATAGCGACAGCGGTGGAGGAAGTTATTCGAGATAGGTTTGGCGAGGATACCATAATATCGGTACACTTAGAGCCAGACGAAAGGGGAGGGGCACCTCTAAAAACTCACCCTTAGGTCCCCTCGGAGAGACCGTCCCGCCTGCGCCCTGTTTCGCCCAATCGTATACTCGACCTGCCTGTTCCGTACGAACCGCCTCGGAGGGCACGTCCTGTGCCCCCTCGGCTTGGGGCGACGTCCTGTCGCCCCATTCGTTCTACACGACGGCAGGTCGAGTATACGGGCTCAAATGGGCTCCGTCGGAACGATCTCTCCGAGGAGCAGCGTTTTTAGACGTTCCCTGTAGCTATCTCTTAACTATGGATACCCGGCACTTCTTGACTACGTCGTCGGGAAGGGCGGCTATCTTTGCGGCGTCGCTATCGCTTACCACTATGTCCACGTTTTTAGGCGACTCGACCTTGAGCGGTTTTACCGTAAGAGGGGTCGTCGCCACCCTGGGCTGGTCTTTCGCCCACCCTATGTTGCTGTGGTAATCCGCCAGTCCTGAGGCCAGGAAGTGCTCCATATCGACCTGGTCAAAACTGTACACTTCTTTCCCCGATACGGACACTACCCTGAACGTTATCGAGGGTATCAGAGGAAGGTCTCGGCAGTCCAGGACGAGGCCGGTGTTTTGAGACCTAGTCGGCGGTTTGGGCTGAGGGGCTGGGACCTTTTTCTCGTCTTTTTCCTTCTTTACCTGCTGCTGAATGGAGGGCAAGGTAGCCTGTCGGATATCCTTAAGGTATATCCTTCCCGATAGGGTGTATATCTCGCCGTCCCACTCCGAGTCGGTTATGGCGACGTTCTTTATGAACCCTGTGACGGAGGTCATAACTCGATCGTCGGCCATAAAGTTCTCCATGGTGGTCTCGGAGGTTATCTGAACTCCCTTTATGAACTCCAGAAGGTTTCTCTGAAGGTCGACGACCGCCCCTCTCCGGGCGAGGAGTTTCCCCTGTCCGGTCCCTTCTTTGCCGGTGGGCGGTACAGCCTGTCCCACCGCTTCGATGTAATCTCCTGTCCAGTTAAGCACCGCACTCTGTCCCTGCTGCACCACCGATTGCTGAGCTCCGGCGGAGGTGGCCATAAACAGCGCCAGTGCTATGGCGAAAGCCTTTCTCATGGAAAAAACCTCCCATCTTCTCTATAAGATACTCCCATGCCCCTACGTATAGTTTAGTCCGACAAATCGCTGAGGGCAAGGGTATTTTCTGTTTTGTCCTTTTTGTGTTATATGGTATTCTAAGATCGTAGAGGTGTATCTGAATAATCTGTCTCATGGGGGGGGTGGTAGCTTGGCGCGGTTAAGCCGTTTTATCCTGGTTTTTCCCCTGGTTTTCCTTTTTCTGGCCTCCGACGTCTCTTTCGGGGCGACTCTCCCTAAAGACGGAAGGGTAGCGGTGGTTATGAGAGGTTCCGGCGTGTTGGGCCGGGCGGACGTCGCTGGGGCGGCATCGGCCATAATAAGGGAGCTGTCCAAGAGGGGATACCCTGTTGTGGACAAAGACAGGCTGGATGCCATGGAGAGATCGGAGGCGGCCAGGTTGGCCCTCGAGGGAGACGTAGAGGCTATCATGGCATTAGGGCGAAAGTACGGTGTTCGCTATTACGTCCGATCGGTGGCCGACGGCCATAGGCCTGTGGTCAACGAGTTCGGTCTCTACACCGCCACTGTGACCATATCCATACAGGCCTATCGGGCTTCTGACGGAAGGTATCTTTTTGCCGACAGCACGGTAGGGAAAGAGGTAGGCTACACCTCCGAGGAGGCGGCGAGTAAGGCCCTTATGGTGGCCGCCGAGAAGGTCGCCGTCGCTTTAGCGGAAGGTGAGGTGGTCTCAAAACCTCAACCTAAGTCCGGCGGAAAAACCTATACCCTGTCGGTCTCAGGGCTAGCTGGCCTGGTCGGAGCCGAGTCCTTCAGGAAGGACCTTCAGGCCATGACTGGGGTCGATTCGGCCTATCTGAAGTCCGGGCTTGGGATGGCCTCACTGGAGGTCGTCTTTCAGGGCACGGTGGATCAGCTTGCCGGTGCTTTATTGGCTAGTTTCAGCGGATTGGTCGTGGAGGGAAAGACTCCTGGATCCCTTAAGTTGAGGATGGGGAAATAGTTTTTCACCGGAAAGGAAGTGTTTGCCTTGAGGAAAAAGTATCTGCTGGCCCTTTTGGTCGTAGCCCTTTGGACCTCCCTCGTTTTACCCGCTTTCGGAGAGGTTCGGCTCTTTGTCACTAAAAACACCGTCAAGCTTTACGACCCTGTTTTAAAGGATCACTCGGTTTTAAACGACTTTGCGGTCTCCGGCTGGAAGACCCACAACAACCTGGCGGTGGTCTGGAACGATAGGGAGGTCCTGGCCTACGATATCCGAACCCATCAGTGGATCCCTCTGACAGGGGTGTCGGTCCAGATGGCCCTTTTGACCGACGATTTCGCCATAGTATGGAACAAAGACGGCACCGCGGTGTTCGACGCATCGGTCCCCCAGTGGTTTATAGCTCCTCCAACCGTAGGGGATATAAAGACCGCCTTGCTTTCCAGAAAGATAGCCCTCGCTATGACGGACCACGAGTTTATGGTCTACGATTCGGTTCTCAGAAACTGGCAGACCGCCGCCATGGAGAACACCGACAGGACCTTCGACGGTGCGGTAGGGGATGACCTGGCGGTCTGCTGGGACGCTTACGACGTGTGTGTCTACGACATGACGATGCATCGCTGGGAGATAAAGCCTATCGCCGGTGTGCAGGCGGCGGTGGTGCTGGGCAGAGAGCTTCGGGTGGTCACGGCGGACAGGATATACACCTACGATGCCATGAAGCATCGCTGGTTCGATAAGGTTCGCTGACGCTATGTCCAGGCTCGCTTGGGGAGCTGCCGTCTTCGTCGCCGTTTTACTGTGGGGAAATGGGGCCTTCGCCATGGTTTTAGCGGTAGGTGATTTTAACGCCCACGGTGCCTCCTATTCGGTTGGACAGTCGGTCATAGAGATGCTATCCAGCCAACTCGCCGGTAACCCTCGTTTTCAGCTGGTGGAGAGAAGGCAGTTAGACGCCGTGGCCAGACAGCAGCGAATAGCCCTGTCGGGAATGGTAAATCCCGAGGAGGCGGTGTCCATAGGGAAACTGGTTGGGGCTAAGTATTACCTTCAAGGTGCGGTTAGCCACTTTGGTGTCCTCACCTTACTCACAGCCAGGCTCATGGACGTGGAGAGAAGGACGGTGGTCGCGGCCTATCAGGCTATGACCTCCGAGGGAGAGAGAGGGGTACCTCTGGCTGTCAGGACCATGGCGGCGGAGATCACCGCTTCCTTGACGGGCCCCGAGCCTGCCGGGACAGCCAGAGACGACTACAGATCCCTCCTGTACGATGCCCTGGGATACTATAACCAGGAGGATTACGGCAGGTCCCTGAGGTTCTGGGATCGAATGGTCCAGATGAGCCCTAAAAACGCCACACTCCGGTTTATAGTGGCGGCGATGCACTACAGCAGAGGTCGCTACGGGGATTCTGAGCTCTCCGCCAAAGAGGCGGTGGCATTCGATCCTGACTTCGCCGAGGCCTATTTGCTTCTCGGGAAGGCCATGTTCATGAGAGGTCGAGACTACGAGGCCACAGGTCCTCTGGAGAGGGCAATAGAACTTAACCCCAACCTGGCGGAACCCTATTTTCTCATAGGCCAGGCGTACAAAAACCGTGGAAGGCTTGAGGAAGCTATGGAGTATTTCTCCATGGCGGTGCAAAGGGACCCGAACTACGTCGGTGCCTACGTGGCATTAGGGCAGATGTTGGTGGAGGTTGCGGAGCTAAAGTTGGCCAGGCAGGTGCTTACCAGGGCGGTCCAGCTCGACAGCTCCAACGCTGGAGCCCGATTTCTGCTTGGAACCGCTATGGCTCTCGAGGGAGACGACAAAGGGGCTAGATCTCAGGTTCAGGCGTTAAAGCTCCTGGACCCTGGCTTGGCGGTAAAACTGGAGGAACTTCTAGAGTAGCCCTTGAGGGCTAGAGAGGAGAGAGATCGATATGAAGAGATTTATAGCCATGCTTTTCGCGGCGTTTATGACCCTTTCACTGGCGGGAATGGCGGTGGGCTCATTCGGTGGACACTCCTCCGGTGGAGGAGATAGTGGTGGTAGCGGAGAGGGCGGAAATGCCGGTTCCGCCGCATCCGCAGCTGCTACCAGGCAGGTCCTAGCTGCTGCGGCGATCTACTTAAAAGACGGCGATTGTGGTAAGTTTATGCCCGTTGCTAACAGAAATCTCGATAGAATGGACGAGGGGGAAAAGGGCGGGATCATGTGCCTCATGGCCAAGTGCTACTTCAAGGGCAACAACTACGATCAAGGTAAGGCCCTGATAATGACGATCCTGAAGACCCAGTACGACTCGGTAACCGAGCTTTTAGGGGATCGGGAGAAGGTCAGGACCTTGGCTTCCGCTATCTTCGCCGGTGAAGCTGGTAAGAGAGGCAAGGCCGAGGATATTCAGGAGGTCCAGAAGTTGGTGGACAAGGATTCCACCTTGGACAGGCTATTGGTCAGAGATGGAGATGGCTCGCTGGTCAGCAGGACCAAGCTATCCTACGTCCTCAGGTTTCACGAGGCCCAGGCCTACAGGAACAGCGACAGAGCCAAGGAGGCACTCTCCATCCTGAGAGAGCTTTCCTTCTCCTCCGGCAAGATCATGGTGGACGGAAAGATCGAGGGATTGAGGGACGCGGTGGACCGGATGACCGCCGAGATCCAGGCCACCGCCATTAGGTGGCTGAACAGGGTAATAGCATCGTGATCAGAAGGACTGCGGCGGCGATCGTTATGATCGCCGCCTTCTGTCCATCCGCCTGGGGTTTTGCCATGGCGGTGGCAGATTTTAAGCCTAACGGAGTTCCGTTCCATCTCGGCTCGGCGGTAAGCGAGGTTATAAGGATCGAGATGGCCTCCATACCGGGGGTGGACCTTACGGTGGTCGACGTAAACCACGTAAAAAAGGCGGCTTCAGAGCAACGAATCGGAATGTCAGGTCTGGTTGACCCTGCCTCCGCCGCAAAGGTCGGCAAGGTGGTAGGGGCCAGATACGTACTGGTTGGATCGGTGAACTCTCTAGGAGGGGAGGTCTCACTGGAGTCAAGGCTTATAGACGTGGAAACCGGTACGATCCTGGATAGCCTGTCGGTCGTCTCCTACGATGGTCAGGAGGGACTTATCGAGGCCGCCAGATTTCTGGCTGGGGATCTCAAAATGATCCTAGTCAGCGACGATGGCTAGATAGGAGGTGTCGGCTATGAAAAGACAATTAGCTTTGGCGATTTGTTCCCTGTTGCTCCTGATGTTAGGGGCTACTGGGGCTTGGTCTGTGACCATAACCACCCACGGAGGTGGGAGTCCATCGGTGGTCAGACCATCCCAGCCAGGCTCTCAGCCCAGGCCTAGCCCGAAGAAAACGGGTATAGCTCAGCTGGATCTCGCCTCTCAGGAAAAAGGGAGGCTAGCTCAGGCGATGGAACTGGCTCGGTTGACGGGAATGCAGGCCAAGGTGGCTCTGGATGATCTGGTCTCAATGGAGGGTAAAGACGTTCCCGCCGGAGAGATAAGGGCAAAACTTGTCTACGCTCAGGAGACTCTGGAGGCAATGGAAAAGGCGGGAAAGAGGCTGGAGGACTCGGCCAAGCTGGTAAGGATGACCTGGGAGGGCCGGTTTGGCCCGGAGGATCGACTGGCGGCACTGGAGGAGCTCTTTCAGGTGATGCCCGCTTTCGCCGGTTTCGACGGGGGATACGGTTTTGTTACGCCGGAGCAGGTTATCCAGCAGGAGTTTCAGAAGATAGGGAGAGGGGCCAAACAGACCTTCGAGAACGCCATGAGTACCGTGGAGGCTGGAGGGCGGGCGGTCAGAAACTTCGCTTCATATCTTGGAAACGCCGTTAAGAGCGGAGTGGGGAAGGTGACCGGTGCGGTGGCCTCAGTGCATCACAGGATAGGCAACGTGGTGGGACAGAAAAACTGGGCCACCATAATGGCGGGAACCAAGTTCACCGCCGCTGTAGTCGGCTCAGGAGTCGCCCTGGTGGTGGCACTCCCCGCCACCGCTACAGCAGCAGGGGCTCTCACAGCGGTGGCGATCTACACCGCCGCTAACGTCGGGGCTGGGGTGTCTTTCGCAAACGATATATCCACCATTCAGGGACATGGAGGCCCCGACGACCTGGATAGCGCTCTAACCAGGATCAACCAAGGGACCGCGGTTATCGGTCTGGTGACCTCCGGGAGCGGATCGGAGGTGCTGGTGAACGTAATAGGCATATCGGGGAACGAGATAATCGGGACCACCGACCTTCAGCATATGACCCCTGAGGAGCTCTCAGGCTATCTGAACGAAAGAGAGAGAAAGGAATTTCTGGAGAAGCTCGGCGCAAGACCGGAATACCGGGCCCCTACCGACATCGGTAGCGGCGGTGGCGAGGGAGAAGGAGGAGGTTCCAGCGGCGGTGACTGTGGGAATCATTGATGGCCTTTCCTTCTGATTGATTTAACGAAAACGGGGGAGGGACCAAGGTCTCTTCCCCTTTTCGTTTTGGCTATCTGTATCTGTCGTATATAGCCTGAAGTCTCCCGTCCTCTCTGGCCCCTTTAACAGGTGTATTTTCGGTGACATGCCCGAGAGTTTTGAGAGGGAGTTTCGGTCCAGAATGGAGAGTACCTCCCTGGCCGATCTGGTTAGAGAGGGATAGGTGCCGTTGAGAGGGGAAAGGTTTATGTCGGAAAAGATAATGAGAAAAATCATAGTCATAGACAGGGAAAAGTGCGATGGCTGTGGCCTCTGCGCCCAGGCCTGTCACGAGGGAGCCATTCAGATGGTGGACGGTAAGGCGGATCTGGTGAGCGAGAGCTACTGCGACGGCCTAGGTGATTGTATCGGGGAGTGCCCAGTGGGGGCCATCTCCTTCGAGGAGAGGGAGGCCGCTCCTTACGACGAGGAGGCGGTAAAAAAGCATATTGGAGGTTGCCAGGGCTGTCCTGGTACCATGGCCCGGTCCATAGGGAACGTCGAGACCGTCGAAGAGAGCCTCGCTGTGGCTCCTCCATCGTCCAGGCTAGCCAATTGGCCGGTCCAGTTGAAGCTGGTGCCGGAGAACGCTCCCTACCTTCAGGGATCCCACATAGTCATAGCGGCGGACTGCACCGCCTTCGCCCACCCCGATTTTCACAGGGTTTTCTTAGGGGATGGAAAGGTATGTCTGGTGGGGTGTCCCAAGCTGGACGATTCTGAGGCCTACAGGGAGAAGCTCGCCAGGATCATCGTCGCTAACGGTCCTAAGGCGGTTACGGTGGTCTATATGGAGGTTCCCTGTTGTGGCGGCATGGTCCGACTGGTGGAGGCCGCCATAGAGGCCGCCATGGTCGATCTGGATTACACCAAGGTAAAGCTGGCTTTACAGGGCGAGGAACTGGCCAGAGAAAGCGTGAGATATCGCTTTTCCCGCTGAGGCTAAAGGGAACCTCTAGAAACTCACCTTCGAGTCCCCTCGGAGAGACCGTCCCGCCTACGCCCTGGCCCAAACGTATACTCGACCTGCCTGTTTCGTACGAACCGCCTCGGAGGGCACGTCCTGTGCCCCCTCGGCTTGGGGCGACGTCCTGTCGCCCCATTCGCACTCAAAGGCGGCATGTCGAGTATACGGGCTCTGGGCTACGTCGGAACGGTCTCTCCGAGGATTAGAGTTCTTAGATGTTACCTAAAGGAGGTTTTTTGATATGAGCTACAGAAATTACGACGGAGATAGAGGGTCTTTCGACATCAGGGATCTGGTGTCGGTGCAGGAGGGAGCGGTGGTCAGCAGGACCTTGGTTGACAGGCCGGTAGGGACGGTTACGGCTTTCGCCTTCGATAAGGGACAGGCCTTGAGCGAGCACTCCGCTCCCTACGATGCCCTTGTCCAGGTTGTTGAGGGGGAGTTGCAGATATCCATCGGAGCAGAATCTCATACAGTCACCTCCGGCAGATGGTTGCTGATGCCTGCGGATATCCCCCACGCCCTCCAGGCCAAAGAGCCCTCTGTGATGCTTCTGACCATGATAAGGGGATAAAATAAAGTGATTTTTGTTGACATGAGGTGCCTGTAGGGTATAATCTGGAGCCGTACAATTGATACTCTTATCGAGAGAGGTGGAGGGACTGGCCCTGTGAAACCCGGCAACCTGCCCGTTCGGGCGTAAGGTGCTAAAACCAGCGACTGTGAGGTCGAATGATAAGAGGAAGGCCTAAAGCAAGATATCACGGGATCCTTCCTCTGCGGACGGGTCCCGCTTTTTTTGGCCCGATATCTTATCTGTGGAGGTATTTGTTATGGCTGAAAAGATTTTAATATCGTCTGAGTCTGTCACCGAGGGGCATCCTGACAAGGTTGCGGACCAGATCTCCGATGGGGTCCTAGACGCCATTCTGGCGGAGGATCCAATGGGCCGAGTCGCCTGCGAGACCCTTGTAACCACAGGTCTTATTCAGGTGGCCGGCGAGATAACCACCAGCACCTACGTGGACATCCCCAGAATCGCCAGGGAGATAGTGAAGGAGATAGGCTATACCAGGGCCAAATACGGCTTCGATGGCGAGACCTGTGCTGTGCTGACCGCTATAGACGAACAGTCCTCCGATATAGCCCTCGGTGTCGACAAAGCCCTCGAGTTAAAGGAAGGGGATATGTCCGACGAACAGATCGACCGCATCGGTGCAGGGGATCAGGGTATGATGATCGGTTACGCCACCGACGAGACCGAGGAGTTCCTTCCCATGCCCTTCGCCCTGGCCCAGAGGCTTTCCAGGAGGCTCACCAAGATCCGTAAAGAAGGGATACTGGACTACGTTCGTCCCGACGGAAAGACCCAGGTTACCCTGGAGTACGTTGACGGAGTGGCGGTCAGGGTCGATACGGTCGTCGTGTCGACTCAGCACGGTCCCGACGTGTCCCTCAGGGAGATTCGTGAGGATATCACCGAGCAGGTCATAGATCCCATCTTGCCTAAAGATCTTATCAAGGGCGATCTCAGGATATTGGTCAACCCTACCGGCCGTTTTGTCATGGGCGGTCCTATGGCTGACTCGGGGCTCACAGGCAGAAAGATCATAGTGGACACCTACGGCGGCATGGTTCCCCACGGAGGAGGGGCCTTCTCCGGCAAGGATCCCACGAAGGTCGACCGTTCCGGTGCCTATATGGCTAGGTACGCCGCAAAGAACGTAGTCGCCGCCGGTCTTGCCTCTCGCTGTCAGATCCAGGTAGCCTACGCCATCGGGGTTGCTAGACCGGTGTCCATTTTCGTAGAGACCTTCGGGACCGGCAAGGTGTCCGACGATCTTCTGACCGCTCTCGTGAGGAAGAACTTCGACTTCCGTCCCGCCGCCATGATCCGGGATCTGGAGCTCAGAAAGCCCCAGTATCGGCGTATCGCCGCTTACGGCCATATGGGACGAATAGACCTCAACCCGATGCCCGCATGGGAGAGGCTGGACAGGGTGGAAGCCCTTAAATCCGGCTCAGGGGTATAAAAGTATACACGAAGGCCTTCCTTGACCTGATGAAAGATTCTTACTATACTGTAGGTGGTCTAGATACAGTTATAGTGTGTTGCCGACGTAGATCGGTGAGGGGTAAGATATCTTTATAAGGAGGTTTTTTGATGCGTAAGTTTTTAGCAACTCTTATGGTAGTCGGTGTCCTGGTTATGGCAGTGGCCGGAGCGGCGTCGGCCAAGACTTTCATCTCCTTGGCTACCGGTGGAACAGGCGGTACCTACTATCCCGTAGGGGGAGGCATGGCGGACCTTATCTCCAGGCATCTTCCGGACATCCAGATGACCTCCGAGACGGGCAACGCCTCCGTGGCTAACTTAAACCTCATAGGCACCCACGAGATAGAGATGGCCCTGGTCCAGAACGACGTAGCCTACTGGGCCTATCACGGAGAGAGGATGTTCAAGACCCCTTATAAAAACGTCCGCCTCATCGCCTCCCTTTACCCCGAGCATGTCCAGTGCATAACCATGAAAAACTCTGGAGTCAAGGACATCATGGACATAGTGGGCAAAAGGGTTTCCGTCGGGGCCCCTGGATCGGGCGTCCAGGGCGATGTCTCCGCCATCCTTCAGGTCGCTGGTATCAAGTACGCCGACATGAAGACCGATTTCCTTGACTTCAACAACACCACACAGAGGTTTAAGGACGGACAGCTCGACGTCGGTTTCGTCACAGCTGGCTATCCTACCTCCTCCATCATGGACCTGGCCACCATGCACGATATCGACCTGGTGTCCTTCAGCGACGAGTTCATGACAAAGCTGACCGATACTTTCAGCTTCTTCATCAAGAGCAAAATCCCAGCAGGGACCTACAGCGGCATAGACTACGACGTCCCTACCCCTGCGGTTATGGCTATGTGGGTCTGCGACGCCGACCTTCCTGACGACCTGGTTTACAAACTGACCAAGACCTTCTGGGAGAACGTAGAGGAGCTTCACAAGGTCCACTCTAAGGCTCTTCTCTTCACCCTTGAGGGTGCTACCGCTGGAGCTTCCGTGCCGGTCCACGCCGGAGCCGCCAAGTACTACAAAGAGGTCGGAGTTAAGGTTCCTGACATAAAATAACCTATAGAAAAGAGGTGGCCTGTGCCACCTCTTTTCTATAGGTTCCAGCCGTATATATCGGGCCTTCTGTTTCTAAGACATGGGACAGAATGTCTTATAGATTCGACTCTCCCCATGTCGACCTCCGATAGGATAAGTCCCTCTCCGTCGGCCTTGCAGGCTGTGATGGTTCCCCATGGGTCGACCACGAGGGATTTTCCGTGAGCTCTGTACCGTGGTTTCATGCCGGTCTGAGCTGGGGCAAGGACGTAACATTGGTTCTCTATGGCCCTGGCCCTGAGGAGAGGCTCCCAGTGCTCCTTTCCCGTATCGGCGGTAAAGCAGGCGGGGACCACCAGTATACGAGCGCCTTTTAGGACCAGCATCCTGAACAGCTCGGGGAATCTGAGATCGTAGCAGATGGACAGACCTAAAGTCCCTATGTCGGTCTCTACCGTCACGACGTCTTTTCCCGGAGAGTAGCTGACCGATTCCATGACCGAAGGGCCGCCCTCCATGTCGATATCGAAAAGGTGTATTTTACGGTATATACCGGCGATTTCTCCCTCCGGCGAGATTACCACTGACGTGTTGTGACTCCTTTTATCCCCCTCTATCCTCTCTGGGATGCTCCCGCAGTGTACCCATATTCCCGCTTCCTTAGCTGCCTCCGATAGTCTGGCGATAGAGGGACCGTGTATATCCTCCGAGTCCGCCTCCCTGTCCTCCCCTGTGGCGGGCATGACGATGGACGTTTCGGGAAACGCCACGAACGAAACCCCCTGTTTAGCCGCCTCCGATATCATGCCCTCCATTTTCTGGAGGTTGATCTCCTTGTGAGGTCCGCTGTCCATCTGGGCTATGGCGATCTTTCGTGTTTCCATATCCTCACCTCCGGTTACCATTCTAATCGAGAAACAGGTTGCATGTCGATGGGATTGCATCTAATATCTTAGACGGGATGGCTATATTCGCCTCCCTACCCTTTGGGCTGGTGTTTTCCCCGAAGGGAAAAATTCTGATAGGAGGAAAGGCTGTTTTGAGGTTTTGAGCCCTCCACAGCCATAATGCCATGAAAAGAGAGAGCCTTTGGTTCTTGAAGGACAATCTGAATCGGTGCCTGATGGTCTACGTTATAGCCTCTTTGGCCTATATGGGCCTATCTGTATATACCTCCTGGCACGATACTATGAGGGGGGTGGACCGACAGCTTGAGCTGGCGGCTCTGGCCCTTCCGGGTATGTTGGCACCCGATTTTCACGATAGGGCCACCGACTCGGAGAGCATCTCCCTTGACGAGGAGTTGAGAAACAGGGAGGTCTTCGGCCAATACGTTAAAAGAGCGAACTTAGCCTGGATCTATACCCTGATAGAGCAGGACGGACGTTTTTTCTTCGCCGCTCCTAACGTGTCCGATCAAGAAGCGGCAGAGCAACTCAGATGGTATTACTATCCCTATCCTGAGATTCCCGGCCAGTTTATAGAGGCCTATAAAACCGAGACCCCTGTATGGGTTTCCTATTCCGATCGCTGGGGGCACTTTAGATCCGTCGCCTATCCCCTGCGCTCCAGGGGAGGAAGGCTTTTTCTAGCCTGTGCGGATTACGATATCTCCTTCGTAAAGGCCGTTCTCATAAGGGAGGCTTTTTTCAGCTGCTGTGTGGCTGCGTTGTTCCTCCTCGTCGCCATTCCTTTCTTCCTGGCCTATCGAAAGCACGCCAGAGCGATGGAAGGGCTAGTCCTCGATCTGGAGAGGTACAGCAACGATCTTGAGTCTATGGTACGAGACAGAACCCAGGGCCTCAACAACGCCCTGGAGGAGCTTGAGGATCTGGCAAACAGAGACTATCTCACCGGCATCTACAACCGTCGCTACGGCATGGAGACGTTGAAGAGGATGACCGATCCTGAAAGCGGATACAGAGGGTGGCTTCTTCTGGTCGATCTCGACGATTTCAAGGGCATAAACGATACCCTTGGACATCAGACAGGGGACGACCTTCTCCAACAGGTCGGAGCGGTGTTGTCCGATATCTCTGGGGAGGAGGATCTCCCTATACGGTACGGTGGAGATGAATTTATCGTTATATGTCCCGACTGTAAGGACGGTGAGATCGACGGCAAGGTCGACACCGTAAAAAAAGCTATCCTGGAGCTAGGGGATCGAAGAGGTTGCCCTCTGTCGGTATCCATAGGAGCTACTAGGATAGTTCCAGGTATACCGGTTCGATTCATCATAGACGAGGCGGACAGGTGTTTATACTCCGATAAAAAACGGGCTAAATTGCCCTAACGGTCTGGACGAAAGTTTTTTCGGTGCTATCATGGGCGTAATCGCTTTTGCGAACTGGAGGTGTTCTTATGGAGAAAATGACCTATCCCGACTCGGTTAGGCCTTTTTGTCTCAGAGGCTGTAAAGAAGGCAACGATAGATACGATCTGGTGGTTATAGGGGCTGGGTCCGCAGGATTGGTGGCCGCTGTAGGAGGCGCTAGGATGGGGGCGAAGGTCGCTCTCATCGAAAAAGGACTGCTCGGTGGTGACTGTCTCAACTCGGGATGTGTTCCCTCTAAGGCGGTTATAGCCTCCGCTAGAAGGGCTCATCTGCTTAAAACCGCTAAAGATATGGGTATTTCCTCCGGCGAAATCGTGGTGGATTTTCCTGCGGTTATGTCCCGCATGAAGGCAATTCGCTCAAGGCTCAGTGCCAACGATTCCGCTCTAAGGCTCTTAAGCGAGGGGGTCGATATTTTCCCCGGGAATGGGATGTTCGACTCTCCTAGGTCCATCAAGGTCGGAGAGAAGACAATAGAGTTTACCAGGGCGATAATAGCCACCGGTTCTAGCCCTACGGTTCCCGCTATTCCCGGTCTCGATGGCGTAGACTACCTTACCAATAAAAATCTTTTCGATCTGGAGGAACTCCCCGAATCTATGGCCGTTATCGGTGGTGGCCCCTTGGGCTGTGAGATGGCCCAGGCCTTCGCCAGGCTTGGCTGCTCGGTTACCCTGCTCCAGAGGGCCAACAGGTTGCTTCCCAAAGAGGACGCTCAGGCCGCTGGACTGGTCAGAAAATCCCTTGAATCCGATGGCGTTAAGGTGCTCCTAGGCGTCCAGGTTACGTCGGTCAGGGTGGAAGGCGATGGGACCGTCTTGGCCTATCGTGACGGTGATGTGGACGGAGATGTAACCGTTAAAAAGGTGCTTTTAGCCGCCGGGAGGAAGCCGAACCTAGAGGGAATGGGCCTTGAGGAGGCCAATATCGCCTACGATGAATCTGGCCTTACGGTGGAAAAGGGCCTGAGGAGCGTCTCCAACGAGAGGGTTTTCGGTGCAGGAGATGCCTGTCTCTCCCAGAGATTTACCCATTCGGCGGATATGTCCGCCAGAATCTGTCTCGCTAACGCCTTTTTGCCCTTCCATAAATCCTTTAACTCTGTGCCTATGGCCTGGTGTACTTACACCTCTCCTGAGGTAGCGAGGGTCGGAATCACCGTCGACCAGGCCCTTGAACAGGGACTTAAGGCTAAGGAGATAAGGGTGCCTCTGGAAGAGGTAGACAGGGCGGTCATAGAAGGCTGGGACAAGGGCTTTCTGAAGGTAGTGGTTGGTCGAGGTGGAAAAATACTCGGGGCTACTATGGTAGGGGAAGGGGCGGGAAACATGATCTCCGAGTTGACTTTGGCGGTCTCCAAGGGGATAAAACTTGGCGATCTTTCCTGGGTCATACATCCCTATCCCACCGAGAGCTCCGTTTTCAGGAGGGCGGCGGATATCCTCAACAGCCGAAGGATCACCCCGGTGGTCAGAATGGGCATGCAGCTGTGGATGGCCCTGGTCTCCAAGTTTAAGGACAAGGCCCAAAAAGAGGCCGAGAGGGCTGCTAAAGAGGCCGCTAAAGAGGCCGCTAAAGAGGCCGCTAAGGCGGAGAGAGAGGCCGCTAAAGAGGTCTTAGAGGAAAAGCACGAACCTGAAGCCCTCCCGGAGGGTAACGAAAAAGTGGATATGCTAAAAAAATAACCGTTCTGTAGTGAGAGTGAGGAGCTGGGGGAACCTGGCTCCTCACTGTTCTTCTTTTCATGTATTCCTTTAGCCTTGACGATCACCATGGCGACTATCCCTCAGGAAATTGAGGCCTTAACGATGAGGGTCGTGATAATCGGGGCCAAGACCGAGATAAAGGCCTTTCGAGAGAGATTTTTGCTTCTTGATGTTATAATTACCATAACTTTATCGAGAGGAGTGGCGTCTTGTTCCCTGATTGCAAAGGTTCTAAATGGCTCAAGTTTCTGTTGCCCGTCCTGGTCTTGGCTTTATTGCTCTTCCTGAGGCCTACTCGGGAGTGGTTGTTCGACTTGGTGGATCTTTTCCATCAGCTCGACGTAGGTGTTATAAGGGAGTACATCCTCTCTTTTGGTATATGGGCACCGGTAATATCCTTCTGGCTCATGATTTTTCAGTCGGTGGTGGCTCCTCTTCCTGCTTTTCTGATAACCTTCGCCAACGCCGGGCTTTTCGGCTGGTGGAAGGGAGCGATCCTGTCCTGGTCCAGTGCCATGGCCGGAGCGGCACTTTGTTTCTACATCTCCCGGCTGTACGGAAGAGGGGTTGTAGAGAAACTCACCTCTAAGGCTGGCCTTGAGGGTGTTGACAGGTTTTTCGACCGTTACGGAGACTACGCCGTTTTGGTGGCCCGTCTCCTCCCCTTCGTCTCCTTTGACATAGTGAGCTACGGTGCCGGTCTTACGTCGATGAAGTTCTGGCCTTTTTTTATCGCCACAGGGATAGGCCAGCTCCCCGCCACTATCGTCTACTCTTACGTAGGAGGTATGCTGACCGGAGGGACGAGGCTTTTCGTCACAGGACTTCTTATCCTGTTTGCCATGTCGACTTTTATCGCTCTATGGAAGAAGATTCATAACGATAAGATTGTCGCTAAGGTAGCCAAACCGTCCGGCGATGTCCACTGATATCCCCTCGGTCTCCTCTTTCGTCGAGAGTTGCTTAAAATGGTAAAGGCCTACAGCGGTTAGGGGAATGACCTCTGTAGGCTCACCAGTTTATATTGAGAGGGGCCTTTTTTGTGAAGATTTTGGCTTTAGACGGAAGTCCCAGAGGGGCTGAGGGCAATTCTCAGGCGATGGTTGACCGTTTTTCAAAGGGGCGGAGACTAAGACCATATACGTCAAGGATCTTTCCGTAGGGTTCTGCAAGGGATGTTTCTCCTGCTGGACTGTGACTCCAGGGAAATGTTTTCAGAGGGACGATATGGACATGATCCTGGAGGAAATGTCTAAAACCGATTCGGTCATATGGGCCACGCCGCTGTATCACTACGGCATGACCGCTATGCTCAAGGCGGTTATGGAGAGAACCCTCCCATCGGTGGATCCCCATATTATCAAGGAGGGGGACACCTACGGTCACCCTATGAGAGGGGAGAATCCCTATCCCAGGACGCTCCTGTTCTCCAACTGCGGTTTTCCCGAGTTTAATCATTTCGACGGTCTGATCTCCCAGTTTAAATGCCTTTTTAGAGGAAACGAGGATGCCTTGGCGGAGGTTATTCTCAGACCGGCAGGGGAGCTACTAAAGGTCCCGGTTCCTGAGTTGCAGGCGCAGATTGGTTGGTACTACGAAGCCCTCGAGAGGGCTGGCAGGGAGTTCGTCTCTCAGGGAAAGATATCCCCCGAGGTTCACGAAACTCTAAAGAAAGACCTCATGCCTACCGAGTTGTTTGTCTCTATGGCAAACGAACACTGGGATAGATGTCTGGAAAACTCTAAACGTCCCTAAAGGGCACCTCTAAAAACTCTAATCCTCGGAGAGATCGTTCCGACGGAGCCCATTTGAGCCCGTATACTCGACATGCCGTCGTGTAGTCGAAGGGGGCGACAGGACGTCGCCCCAAGCCGAGGGGGCACAGGACGTGCCCTCCGAGGCGGTTCGTACGAAACAGGCAGGTCGAATATACGATTGGGCGAAACAGGGCGTAGGCGGAACGATCTCTCCGAGGGGACTCGAAAGTGAGTTTTTAGAGGTTCCCTAAAAATAATGAGGAGGTCCGATTCGGACCTCCTCATTATTTTTAGACGTCTTTTTTCCAGCTTCCGAAACCCTGTCCTAAGACCTCCGTAGCCTCTGCCAGCCTCAAAAACGCCTTAGGATCGGTCTTCTGAAGGTGCTGCTTGAGGAGCATCGCCTGTCTTGCCGTGAGAAGGGTCATAAACACGTCTCTATGGGTGTCCGAATAACCCCCTCGGGCGGAGAAGATGGTTACCCCTCGGCCAAGTTCGTGGGTTATAAAGTGTTTTGTCTCCTCCGGGTTATTGCATATCACCAGGGCTTCCTTTTTGATTCCGAATGACCTCATCGCTCCACCCATGACGGTGGTGTTTATGTAGGAAAGGACCACGCCGTAGACGACGTTCTCGAAGCTGACGGCGAAGAAGAACAGCGCCAGCACCGCAAAGTTGGCTATCATGGTGAACTGGCTGATCTCCATCCCCGTCTTTCTCCTTACCGCCATAGAGATTATGTCGGTTCCCCCTAGAGATCCTCCTGCGGCGAATATCATGGCGTAGGGAGCTCCCTGTAGAAGACCGGCGACCACTATCAGCAGAAATCGGTCCTCTATGACAGGAACGGGCAATGTGTGCTTCGCCACCGACAGAAAGAGGGTGAACACCACCGTTCCGTAGATGCTCCAGAGGGTGAATCTCCTGGGGAGGACTTTCCAGCCGTAGGTGAAGAGCAGTGCGTTAAGTCCCCAGATTGTCACAGACAGAGGCACTTCCCACATGTAATTGAACAACAGGGCAAGCCCGTTTACCCCCGTTCCAGGGAGTTGAGCGGGTATGACGAATAGCTGGATGGCTATGGCGAAGACAATGGCCCCCAGGGTTATGTTTACCAGGGAATGTCCTTCTTCCTTGATAAACCATCTTATCTTTGCGGCTATGCTTCTTAGGGATAAAGGGTGTTTCAACGTAAAATGCTCCTCCTTAAATATATAGAGCACCTTTAAAAACTCTAATCCTCGGAGAGATCGTTCCGACGTAGCCCAGAGCCCGTATACTCGACCTGCCGTCGTGTAGTA
>NZ_FXBB01000033.1 GCF_900177735.1 Dethiosulfovibrio salsuginis
TCCTCGAAGAGCTCTTCATAGGTGGGCTTCTGAAACATGGATAGGCCTCCTTTCAGATTTATTCTGATGCCATGATATCACGTTGCAAGAAACTAAGGAACTGCTGATTTAGGACCTAAATCGGCAGGGGGACTGAATAGTTACGAGATCCGCTATGTGCTCAAAGGAGGCTCCTGAAAGAAACCAATCGCCACGGTTACGATCCATAAACGGCGCATAATAGCCGCTTAGACGATAATAATTAGAATAAGCAAGAAAATTACTTGCATAATCAAGATTTCCAAAAGCTAGATTTCTACTTTTGAGGAGAGAAATCTGCTCCTCTATGGATAAAGCCAGCTTGGTATACTTTGCCATCGTTATGCCTTTCTCAAAAACACAAAAAATACCTACCGATTTGGGCTTTGTCCCAAAGGACAAGAGGCCTGGTAGGCTTATTAGCCATATTATATAGGATTTTTCAATGGATATCAAGTCTTATTCTGACATAAGAGATCTAGGCCTCGGCTATGATTAGAAAAGCCTTGTCGGAGAGACACCACTTGTTTTTCAGGGTGTCTAGTGGAAAGGGGGCCCTATAGCAAATGCCCTGCCCTCTTCACTATACCGCAAAAACATACGAGACAACTATGAGGAAATCTCAGTACCTACATGCGGTCAGGCCCTCCCCTCCAATAGAGCGTTCCACTCCGATCGTCGTAGTTAGGACCACGACCCACCGAGCAAACAATCGATAAAGTCGGTGCATAGATGCCACAGGCATCCCACCGATACGGCACGCCACTTCCATGACGGAACCAGCAATAGGCCGCAATAGAATATCCCCGCCCATACGGTATGGAGGGGGTGGAAACCTATGCTACAGCGATTGGGGTCAAAAATTGGATCCGCCAGGAGGTGGTCCAGATCTATGATCATCGTCGCCACCATAATCAGAGCTGCTTTCCGCCACTCTTTCCTCCAAAATAGCTTCGCTAGTAGAAACGGCACTAAAAAGTGGAATGAATAGTGAATTATATGCCTCAGCACTAGCGCAGCTCCTCCTTAAGCTCCTTAGCTGGCCTGTAGTCCTCGTTTATGGACAGCGCCAAGTCCACCCAACGGCGGGCCTCGTCCTTCCGTCCGGCTCTTTGGTAGGCTCTTGCGACCCACAGGGCGGCCAGGTAGTTTCCATCGTAGGATTCCACCCCTCTGGCGAAGGAGGCCGCAGCCTCTTTGTATCTGCCGGAGGAGTATTTGCCGTATCCGTCCCTCTGGATTATGCCAAGGACGTTTTTGAGGCCATTTTCTATGGGGTAGGTGGATATGACCTTAGCCTGGTCGGAGCCGTTTGGGTCGAAGCCATCCACCGGTAGAACCTTGGGCTTTGGGGCCTCCTTCTCGGGCAGCTTGGATTTTCTCTTTTCCCTGACGTCGCTTTTCTCCCATCCTTCGGCCTGGGCGGCAAGCCTGGTCATCCTCCGCTCCGTGGGGGGATGGGAGTTGAAGCCGCTGGGGGAGGTCACCTGGCCGTTGTCGGCCATCCTTTTGATGGCGTTGTACAGCGACCAGGCGGAGTATCCCGCTTTGTAGGAGAACTCCACACCGGCGTCGTCGGCCTCGACCTCCTGTTCCCTGCTGTATCCCTGAACCGCCAGGGTAGCCCCTAAGCCTATGGCGACCTCCACCGTGTCGTTATCCAGCAGTTCGTTCAGGAGAACCGATAGGAGGCCGATACCGACGTTTCGCTTCATGGCTGACTCAAGATGGCCGTGGATTCCGTGCCCCATCTCGTGGGCCAAAACCCCTGCGATTTCGTCCTCTGTCTCAAGGACGTTCAACAGCCCCCGAAATACTACGACCTTATAGGCCCCGTTTTCGATGGTTATATAGGCGTTTGTCTCGTCCTTCTCCTCCAGATGTAACGACGCTTTAAATCCGGTGGTCTCGGACAGCCGCTCCCACGCCCTCTCCATGGCACCCTGGGAGACCTTGGCCTCGGAGGGACCGACGGCAAGGACGATCACCAAGGCACACAGGGCGACAAAGGCCGATATCTTCGCTGTTGCTTTCCGCACCATGTAACCTCCTCCCATAACCCCACGGATCACGAGGAAAAGCCGCTTTTTTGCAGGACCACATAGTTCTTTTTTATGTTGTCGTGAAACCGCTCGGGCAGATTATCCCAAACGAACAGGTCAACTCTGAAGGGCAGGGAGCTCTCCTCAAAAGCCTCCTTAAGGTCAAACACCGAATCGACCTGCTCTTCAGAGGCAAAAACCACCATATCAAGATCGGAATAAAGCCTCGCCGTGAAACTTACCCTAGAGCCATAAACCCAGACCTCGGTGTTTGGAAGATACCGTCCCAACAGCCTAACTATCTGCTCTCTCTGGGAGGGGGTTATGTCGATATCCCGCAGCTCACCGTTATTCATGCCCATGTATCTCCGCTCAGGGCCTGATAAAGATCGACAACGTCTCCGTAGAAATCTTCTACGACCGCCAACACCTGATCGGCCTTTTCCGCAGAGTAGTCGTGGGACGTGCTCTGACGAGCGTTGATATAGCGAATCCAGTTTTCCACCGCCCCGACAATACCGGCCTCTCCGGCGAGACGGATAATCGACTTTGGGCTTCCGCTTGCGGCCTCAGCAAAGCCCTCTTCGTGAAGATAGCGCTTACAGCTTTTCCAGGCAACCTCAAGAGAATACTCAAACCGTTTAACCAAAGAATCCTGAATAGCCTCTCGCTCCAGATCGCTACGATCGGCGTTATCGTCCTTATACGCGTTGAGCATCTCCTCAAATCGTCTTATGGCCTTTTTAAATTGGTCAAAGTCCATGGTAAAGATCCCCTCCTCACTATCGACAAAGGCTACCTAACGATATTACATCGACAGCCTCAAAAAGGACAGACCTGGATACCTATGCTTTAGGCCTTCCTACGACAGGTTAAGAGTGGGGCAAGTTGGATAATCCATGGCCAAAAGGCCGTCATAACGACATAGCGATAGGCGACGTGATCTGTCGACCATCTCATTGCCGTGACAGAGGCCAGGAACAGGCCAAGGCAGGCCCCCCACAGAATCTCCGCAAGGCAAATTCGGCTCAATCTGTCTCGCCGGATGAAGGCGAAGTAAATCAGAGCAAGAGCTGAAAGCGATGCGACCAACGAAAGTAACGTCATATTGCCGTCGGACATGATGCCGTAGCGTAGCTGAACGGACCTGTAATATACGTGCTTCATTACTCCCGCTCTCTCCTCGCAGAGCCAACGGATAACCGGGCAGAGGGCCAGAAGAGAAACCTGCACAATAAACACCAAAAAGAGGAAAAAGGCCCTGGGAGAGACTTTCCCGGGCCTTTTTATCGAAGCGCCTATCTTACCGGCTCCCCTGTTTCGAAGGGATATCCTTCGTTGCTCCATCCTATCCAACCGTCGCTGAACATAGAGGTATTATCAAGGCCCATGGCCCTAGCGTAGAACCAGACCTCCGCGGCCCGCCAGCCGCTACCGCACATAAACGATAGATGCTTTGACGTATCGACGCCACAGCTCTCCCACATGGAGAGAATATCTCTAGGCTCTCTCATGGTTCCGTCCAGGTTGCGATAGTAGTCCAGAGAGTTGGAGTCGGTCTTACCTGCGTAGGCAAAGACGGAGCCTGGAATACGTCCCTTTCTGTGGTGATAGGAGTATCCCGAGACCTCACCGATATGCTCATCCCAGGTCCTTATGTCCACCAATACAAAGCCATCGTCGCTAGCAAGTTTTTCCTTGGTCTGGTCAAGAGAGTCCAATATTTCAGGCCTGCCAGGGGATGTTCTGCCGAAGTCGTCGATGGGCTCGGCCTTGACGCTATCGGTGTCCAACGAGTATCCCCCACGTACCCAGCTACCTATGCCACCGTTGAGGACCCTGACGTCTTCGACTCCCAGATACTCCATGACAAAGGCCACCCTATAGGCCGCCATCTGGTTTTCACCGGTAACGACGACGGTATCGCTCGCGGAAACGCCAAGCCTCTTGGCCAGGTCCATCAGCTTATCGTCGGAGGCCAAGATCCACATGGTCACAGGTTTATCCTCGCCCTTTAAGAGTCGTTCTACCGGAGGTTCCACCCAGTCGGTATCGACGTGAACTGCACCAGGTATATGGCCCTTGGCGTAAGAGTTCTTTTCCTCTCCCCAGCTGGCCTCCAGTATAATGACCTTTCCGGCGTTTTCGAAGGTCTCCGGCCTCTTGCCGTCCACAAGGTCCTTCAGCACCTCAGCAGGAACCAATAGACCGTAGCCAGGCAGACTCTCCACAGGACGGGCCAGGTCGTCGATCCATTTTTTAGCATCGTAGGTTAATATATCGCTAAAGCCTCTGCCTTCGAGCCATCCCTTAACCTTGGCGGCGTCACGACCGTTTATATCGTACAGCACCACCTTTTTGTCCTTTGCGATTCCCTTGTCGGACAAAGCCTGATTCAAAACCTCTTCTCCGTCCTTGCTGTCAATGTCGAGCCAGGAAGCGGAGAAATTGACCGCACCGGCGATATGGCCTCCTCTGGAGACATCTCCCAGCCTCCAGCCGTTAAAGGCATCGCTGTCTCTGGTGTCGACCAGGACGCAGTGCCCTCCACCGATAATCTCCTCCAACCGATTCGTGTCGATCTCCTCGGAAAAAGCCACCGAGTGGGACAAAAGCGGCGTCATCAAAAGGACAAACCCTACTATCGCTCTGAAACCCATAAGCATCATCTCTCCCTATCCCAAATAAATTATGTTTTCGAATAGAGATTATACCTACAAACCCAGAGATCGTACAACCCCTATACAGGTGTAAAGACCTCCGGCTCCCTTCTGGCGGAGAAGTTATCCCATAGCCTTTTGCCAACCGACGCCACCGGTTCAAGGGTCAGGACCCTGGCTCCGGTTGGACAGCCTTTGACGCAGGCACAGCAAAAGGTGCAGGCGACTCCGTCGGTGACCGACGGATCAATGACGTCTATGGCCCCGACTGGACACAAAGAGGCGCACTTGCCGCAGAGGATACACTTCTCCACGATCGTATCAGGCGAGCCCTCGGGCATGACCGATGGCTCTTTGTAGGGCTCCTTTCCAGGAAGCTCCACCTCCGCAATGTCGTCCAGGCCCCCAAGGCAGATCTCTCTGACAGCCCTTCCGAAGGACTGGGCCTGAGCCATATCGTCCTGGTCCGGCCGTCCCATGGCGGTGGGGTATTCCTCCGTGGCGAAGGAGTGCTCTCCGATAAAAGCGCCACCGGCCACGACCTTAAACCCCGATCCAAGGAGTGTGTTCCCCAGCTCCAGCAGGGCGTCGTCGTAATGCCTGTTTCCATAGACAACGACGGCTACGGCGGGCCGTCCGTCCCCTCTCAAGGTCTCAAGAAAGGATCTGACCTCCTTGGGGATTCGGCCGGAGTAGACCGGCACTCCTACGACGACTATATCCCCTGCGATAGGTCCATTAGTCCTGTCGCAGGGAGCGGTGACGTTCAATATCTCGCTGGGCTCTCCCCACCCCGAACGAATTCCCTCAAGGACCTTTAACGTCGTCCCTGTGGGCGAATATGCCACCGCCACGAGCTTCGTGTTTCCCAAGATAAATCCCCTCTTCCCAATTGATAAAGGCTATCGACAATACTACATCGATAGCCCAAAAAAGAACAGGGAGATAAAGGTCACAAGAGGATAAAGTGTTATGCGATAAGCATCGCAGGACACTCAAACCCTGAAGGAGGACCAAAATATGAACGAAAAAGTAGTAAAGCTTGCAGAGGAGCTGATGGCGAAATCGGAGGTTATCACCCTAGCGTCGATCAACGAGTAGGGCTTTCCGAGGATCTGCGCCATGGCGAACGTGAGGCCCGAGGGCATAAAGACGATTTGAATGGCCACCGGAACCAACTCCAAGAAGACGGGGCACTTCAAGAACAACCCAAAGGCCAGCGTCTGTTGCCACGCTGGATGCGATAGCCTGAGCCTTTTGGGAAACGTGTCGGTGATATCCGATAAGGAGGTCAAGCACTCCCTATGGCAGGACTGGTTTATCGAGCACTTCCCCAAGGGAGTTTAGAGCTACAGCCACTTTTTTCTCTTAAAGAACAGGATCATCGATCCGCCGATCCCTACCATGACGACCCACACAAGGGGGTATCCCCATCGCCACTCCAGCTCGGGCATATACCGAAAGTTCATGCCGTAGACTCCTGCGATGAAGGTCAGAGGAATGAAGACGGTGGCTATGATGGTAAGGACCTTCATGACCTCGTTCATACGGTTGCTGACGCTGGAGAGGTAGGTATCGTGCATACCGCCTAACAGGTCTCTCAAGGCCTCCACCATGTCGATGACCTGTATGGTGTGGTCGTAAAGGTCCCTCATGAAGACCTTGGTCTCCGTCTGAAAGAAGGACGTCCCATTTTTCTCCATAATCCCTATTCCCTCCCTCAGGGGCCATACGGATTTTCGAAGGATCAGGACGTCCCTCTTAAGCCTGTGTATCTCCTGTAGATCCCCTGGCTGGGGGTCGCTCAGAAGGTGGTCGTCCATGTCCTCTATAAAATCCCCGACCTTCTCCACAGCCAGAAAATAATGGTCCACCACCGAGTCGATGAGGGCGTAGGCAAGGTAATCGGACTTAAGGTTCACCATCATCCACTTTGATTTCCTTATCCTCTCTCGAACCATGTCGAAGACGTCCCCCTCGTCCTCTAAAAAGGATATGACGTAGCCTTTCCCCAATATGAGGCTGACGTGTTCTACATCGATGCACTTCGCCTCGTCGTCGTAGCTGATCATCTTAAGTACAACGAAAAGATACTCCGGAAAGACCTCCGCCTTAGGCCTCTGAGAGGTGTTCACTATGTCCTCCACCGTCAAGGGGTGGAGGTTAAACTTTCGCCCTATGGCCTCCACTATCCCCAGGTCGTGAACGCCGCTGACGTTTATCCAGGTCACGGCCCCTTCTTCGGACGGATCAGGGAGCTCCTGTACCGGGACGTCTTTAAGCTCTAGCACCTGGTTCTGACCGTAGCTCATAATATCGATGCGGATATCGTCCATCTTGCGCTCACCGACAAAAATAGGGGTTCCCGGTGCGGTGCTGGTCTTAGCCCTCCGCTGGGATAGCTTCTCTCTTCTTCGTTTTTTCCCAGTGCTCATGCATAGGCCTCCATTTTTTAGTTGTAGCCCGATAATACAGCAAAGCCCCCGACAATTCCACGTCGGGAGCCTTGGGTGGTTTTCGGTTATTTTTTAGGGATTACCTGTCTCATGGATTCAGCGAGATCCCTGTCAAGGATGGTCTTTATCACTGCCCTGCCGATAACCTTAGCTCCCAGTAAAAGGGCCTCGTGGGCCTCTGGGCCAGTGACGGACTCGGCAAACTCCACCGTGTGAAGGGCGTACCTGTCTGAGGTTATAGCCAGCAGGGGCTGTAGTGCAGGACACCTCTGAGAGACGTTGCCCACGTCGGTCGACCCTGTTGGATCCACCGGGGGATCGAAGGGAATGCCCAGCTCGCTGTAGATCTCCCCTATCATGGACTCTCCAGGCTGGTTGGGGATCATCTCGTCGAAGCTGGACTCGAACTTTTCCCACGAGACCTCGGTCCCGGTGGCCAGTGCGGCTCCTCTGGCACAGTCGAGGCAACAAGACGTCAGGCCGTCCAAATAGCTCCTGGTGGGAGCCCTGAACTCAAATCGACATACCGCCCGGTCGGGTACTATATTGGGGGCAGCTCCGCCGTAGTCGAAGACCCCGTGCATTCTGGCCTCGGGGATCGTGTGCTGCCTCAGCATGTCCACGGCGTGAAACATCAATTGGACCCCGTTGAGAGCGTTTTTGCCCTCCCATGGGGCCCCTGCTGCGTGAGAGGCCCTGCCCTTGAAGGTGAACCTGTATCCGTCCATCGCGAGAGACCGAAAGGCGGTCGTGTTGAATCCCCCGCAGGAATGTATCATTATAGCCAGGTCGTAGCCATCGAAAAGGCCCGATTCCGCCATGGAGCACTTGGCCCCGTCGGTCTCCTCGGCGGGAGTGCCTATGACGTGGATCGATCCGCCTAAGTCGTCCGCAAGACCTATCAGGCCCAGCCCCGCCAGGACAGACATGGATCCGTGAACGCAGTGGCCGCAACCATGGCCGAGTCCAGGGAGGGCGTCGCACTCCACCATGACCGCAACTTTAGGGTCTCCTTTTCCACAGGAGGCCTTAAAGGCGGTGGGGAGCCCGCCGTAGGGCCTCTCCACGTCGTAGCCCTCTTTGGCTAGTAGCTGGACTATCTTATCCGTCGTCTTAAACTCCTCCCCCGAAAGCTCCGGGTTGGCGGCCATCCAGTCCGACAGGTCCTTTGCCTCGGGGAAAAAACGCTCTATCCCATCGTCCAACCGACGGACCGCGTCGGAATAGTCTATGGACATAGCCCTAGATCCCCAAGGCCACTGCCGCAGCTATGAATATCCCCTGAAACGCGAGAGCAATCAGGAAAAACGGTATAAAGAAGCGATACCATTTATCCAGAGGAACGTGAGCTATGGCGCACATGATGGGGATAAGGGCGGTGGGCCACAGCAGGTTGGAAAGGCCATCCCCAAACTGGAAGGCCAACACCGCTACCTGACGACTTATGCCAAGCACGTCGGAGAGGGGCGCCATTATGGGCATTGTGACGACGGCCTGACCACTGCCGGAAGGTATCACGAAGTTGATCAGGTTCTGAACAACCAACATCCCCTCGGCGGCGAGCCAACGGGGGAGGTCCTGGAGTGGGAGGGAGAGGTAATAGACCACCGTATCGACGATATGCCCCTCTCTCATCACGACGAGGACTCCCCTGGAAAGACCGATTATCATACAGCCGAAGATTATATCTTTCAGTCCCTTGACGTACACGTCGGCAAGCTTATTGGGGTTAAAACCGCCCACCAAACCGGAGACTATACCCATCACTACAAAAAGCCCCGAGAGCTCGTTAAAGTACCAGCCTCTCTGGGTAACACCCCAAACCAGTGCAGCTATAGAGAGGACGATCACAATACACACCGATCTAGTCCGAGCGTTGAACTGAGTGTTTAAAAGTTCATCGTGGTCGAGCTGAAGATCGCCCATATCAACTCCCGCCATGTAGCTTTTTGAGGGATCCTCTTTAATTCGCTTGGCGTAGCGCAGTATCCACCAGCAAGCCAAGGTCTCCATGACTAACCAGACCACCACCCTGAAGGCCCATCCAGAGAGCAGAGGAATGCCCGCAAAGTTCTGGGCCAATATTACCGTGAAAGGGTTCATGACCGCGGCGGTATAGCCTATTCCGACCGCCATCCCCACGGTGGCTAGCCCCACTATGGCATCGTACCCCATGGCGATAGCCATTCCCACGAATAAAGGAAGAAAGCCGAAGGTCTCCTCGAACATGCCAAAAACCGAGGCAGACATACCGAAGATGTAGACGAAGACGACAAGGATATAGTCGCTCCTGTCCTTGAATAAACGAAGCAACCAGCCGATAAAGGCGTTAAGAGCCTTGGTCTCTAAGACGACAAACCAGGACGCGTAGGCCAGAAGGACGAAGAAAAACACTCCAGCCGCGTCAACAAGCCCCTTCTGTATCGCGATAAAGGTCTGGAACGGACCGACAGGGGTCGAGGCGATTTCCTTAAACGAACCGGGAATCACCACAGTCCTGTTGATGGTCTCGTTCATCTCTCTGGAGAACTCCCCCGCTGGAAGAACCCAGCTCCCGACTGCTGCAAGGATGGTCAGCGACACCAAAAGAACGTACACGTGAGGAAGGGTAAACTTCTTCTTTGCCGAACCATCCTTTTTCTCTTCTACCTGAGACGCCATCTTCCACGTACCCCCTTTAATATGTTGGGTTTTCCACCCAGACAGGATAGCACAAATCGGTCCATGTGGACATAAGTTTAAAAAAACGTCTATCGTGAAGCCAGCTCCCGCAACTTGACTTTTTTGCACGACTGGACTAACTTACTTGTCGATAAGTAAATTAGTAAGATCTAGCTAACTAGCTGTCTTCCTGGGGACAGTATGGAGGCAAAAACGGAGGAGCGATTTATATGCACAAGGAAATGTCGGCACTACCAACTACCATGTTGATAACCCTCTGGGCAAAGGCCACCGAGAGCTCCATGGAAAGGCCCCTGCTGAGAGATCCCAAGGCGGTTGAGATAATGAAGGCGGTGGACTTCGATTTTTCGGTGTTCGATGGATGCTGGAAGTCCTAGATGGGGGTGGCGGTCCGCTCCGCCATACTGGACCGAGAGACTAAGAGGTTCCTGAAAAAACACCGAAACGGGGCGGAGGTAAACCTGGGAGCGGGGTTGGACTCCCGTATGGAGAGGCTAGGGGTAAAGAACGTCACGTGGTACGACCTAGACCTCCCTGAAGGCATAGAGATGAGAAAAAACTTTTTTGACGAGACCAAAAATCGACGGTTTATAGCCAAGTCGGTTTTCGATTTCTCCTGGATGGACGATATCAAGACCGAAGGGGGTCCCGTGCTTTTCATAGCAGAGGGACTTTTGATGTACTTCCCCGAGAAGCAGGTCCGCCGACTTTTCGTAGAGCTGGCAAAAAGGTTTCCCGGTGGGGAGATGCTGTTCGAGTCTACCGCCCCCTTCGTGGTCGGCAAGGCTCGGTTTCACGACTCGCTCTCCAAGGTGGACGAGATCCCTGAATTTCTGTGGGGGCCGAAAAAACCCGAGGTGGTATCTTCCTGGTCTCCCGGGATAGTCTTCGTCGATAAGTGGAACTTCTTCGACTACGCTAAGTCTAGGTGGGGCTGGATGAGGTTTGCGAGGCATCTACCTGTCCTGGGCAAGTCAATGTCATGTCACATAGTGAAGGTAAAATTCCGCTAGAGAAAAACCCAAGCCCCTGTCGGCGTCGAGTCGACAGAGGCTCTTTAGTGACCTTTAGAGGTTTACTTTCCTCTAGCTTGTTGGTAGACTTCACATTATTTGAGAACGAGAACTTATAGAGCCTCTACAAACATATCAATCGGAGCTAACAGATATTTTGCACCACGCTGGATCGGCTTATATTCTGAAAGGAAGTGATAAGAATGCTGGAGGCAAAGGGACTCAGCTTCGGATACGATAAAAAACCCATACTTAAGGACATTTCCTTTTCAGCCTCTAGGGGACAGGTCATCTCCCTCATAGGTCCCAACGGATCGGGAAAGTCCACCTTGCTCAGGTGTCTCTGTGGGCTGCTTCCGACAGGGAAGGAGACCGTTCGTATTCTCGATAAACCTCTAGGTAGATATTCCTCCCGAGAGCTCTCCCGGGTAATCGCCTTTCTACCCCAGATGCAGGAGAGGGTTTCGTCGATATCGGTTTACGAGCTCGTCGGCATGGGCAGGGCCCCCTATCACAGATCAGGGTGGTTTCTAGACGGAGAGGATCATCGGAAAATCCGGTGGGCCATAGGGTATATGGGCCTCGATTCTCTGGTGAACAGACCTATTGACATGCTTTCAGGCGGCGAGAGACAGAGAGCCTGGATCGCTATGGTGCTGGCTCAGGATACGCCGATTATCCTCCTGGACGAGCCGGTTACTTATATGGATCTAAAGTTTCAATGGGACCTCCTGACGGTGCTCAGAGACCTGCGAAACTCCTTTCAGAAGACAGTAATATCGGTCTTCCACGATATAAACCACGCCCTGGAGATATCGGACCGAGTTTACCTCTTAAAGGACGGGCGAATACACAGCACCGGGACATCGGACCAGGTCATAACCGAGCGGTCCATCCTGGAGGTCTTCGATATAGGAACCCACGTTTGCAGGTTTAAAAAGTGCAGAAGGCCTGTGGTCGTTCCATGCGGCTAAGGGCATAACAACAACATAGGGGCATCTCTAAAAAACCTGATCCTCGAAGGTGAGTTTTTAGAGGTTTCCATACTACTAAACTGGGAGGCCAAACAAACATGACAGAGAATTACAGCTCAAAGAGCTCGGCCAGAGCCCTGGCCCTATCGCTGATCGTCACCGGCTCTATCCTTTTAGGCGGAGGTAAAGCCCTGGCGGAGGGCACAGAAGGGTTCAAAACGGTGACCGATCACCTGGAGCGCACGATAGAGATTCCCAAAGACCCTCAAAGAATTTTGGCACTGAACCCTAACATGATGGACTTTCTCTATATCCTGGGATACAGCCCTGTGGGGAAGGTAGAGGAATACGAGATTCGACCGGAGGGTGCGGCCTTGCCCAGCGTCGGCAGGCAGAACAACGTCAACGTAGAGGCGGTCTACGGACTTAAACCCGACCTGATCTTCGGCAACGTGGGCCACATGGCCCCTATCATGGACGCTTTGGAGCAGACAGGGGCGGCGGTGGTGGCTCTGGACGCCAAGAGGAACGACGACGCCCTTCTAGGGGTGATGTACCTTATGGCTCAGGCCCTGGGGAAAGAGGAAGCAGCCGTGGAGTATAAGGCCTTGTTCGACTCGGTAGTCGAGAAGGGGAAGGCAAGGCTCAGGGAAACCCAGCCGGATATCAAAAGCATGGTGATCCTACAGGGAGGAGTCAAGAGCATCCTGGCCTTTATGCCTGGGAACTTCCACAGCGATTTAGTAGGAAGACTGGGCCTTAGAAACATCGTCCCTGTCGACTTTTCAAGGGTCAGCAAGGAGGTCCCATCGGCCATAGCATTCAACATAGAGAGCATTATGACCGAGGATCCCGACGTCATCTTTATCCGAACGGTGGGCAAAGGGGGTGGCTCCACCGTTGAGCGAATGAAAAAAGACCCAGCATGGAGCTCCCTGAGAGCGGTCAGGGAAAATCGGGTGATAGTCATGCCAGGAAAGCTCAACCCAGGAAAGATAGGCCTTCATGAAGCGACCCAGTGGATAGCCGATCAGCTATGCTCCATCGAGGCGAAGTGATCGATCAAAACCAAGGCTACGACAGGGCCAGAGGGAGACGGCTAACAGCTATTCTCTTCTCTATTTTTATCGCTTTTGCGCTGTGTGTAACCAGCGTAGCGGTGGGAACCCTTTCCTTCAGCCCTATGGACGTGTGGGAGGGATTAAGGGGGATCAGCTCAGAGCCTCTGGTTAATCAGATTATCCACAATATCCGTCTTCCTCGGGTTCTGACCGGACTTTTTGCCGGGATGAATCTGGCGGTTTCTGGGGCTCTCTTACAGGGCATCCTGAGGAATCCTCTCACCTCACCTCACATAATAGGGGTAAACGCTGGAGCGGGATTTATGGCGGTGGCTGTGATGATTCTCTTTCCCGAGAAGATCGAATGGATCCCTTCTGGAGCCTTTGTGGGGGCTCTCATGGCGGCGATGCTAGTTTACGGCCTTTCACTGGCATCTAGAACAGGGGAGACCGTCAGAATCATCCTGGCGGGAGTAGCGGTCTCCGCCCTTCTCAGTGCCCTCACGTCGGGAATGATGTTTTTAAACAGCGATCAGCTTGAGGTGACCTACGGCTGGCTTCTGGGAAGCCTTTCCGGCAGAGGGTGGAGCTATTTTCATCTACTCTGGCCCTACAGCTTGGGCGGCCTAGCATTGGCGTTGGCTCTCGCCCCAAAGGTAAACCTCTTCTCCCTAGGCGACGAGATCGGCAGCAGCCTGGGCTTACAGGTCCCTCTGTACAGAGCCATTCTACTGGTGGTGGCATCGATTTTAGCAGGAAGCGCCGTCAGCGTCGCAGGGACCATCGGATTTGTCGGCTTGATGGCCCCTCATCTGGCTCGACTGATGGTGGGAAACGATTATCGGTATTCCCTGATCCTCACCGCCGTTTTAGGGGGAGTTCTCCTGGCAACGTCGGACACGGTTGCCAGAACGATATTCCAGCCGATAGAGCTCTCGGTGGGAATAGTGACAGCGGTACTGGGAGCACCGTTTTTCCTCTTTCTGCTTTTCAGGAAGAGGTAGGATAAAAAGACAAGGAAGAAGGTGTCGACATGTCCAATTTTCTCATACACACATCTATAAACGCCAGGCGATATATCATGGACCACCTCAAGGAGAGATTACAGCAGTTGGAGGGACGGGGAGGTTCGATCTCCCTGAAGACCCCCGGTCACGACCACTCTAAAAACTGGATCCTCGAGTCCATATCGGAGGGTGGGGTTCCTGACGTGATGCTCTCCCACGGAAGCGATTTCTCCGTTATGGACGAGGTAGGGTGGGATCGTCTATCCTCCCACTCTGGTTGGGCCGGAAATCCCTCGCTTCATCGGGACTCCACTCCCTTTCACGACCCTGAGGGAAAATTACACCCTATTTTCGTCGTCCCTATGGTCCCTGTCTACAACCTAAACCTCGTAAAGGCCGACGAATTGACCGGAAGTTGGTCCGACCTAATGAACAAAAACTTTAAGGTCCTGTTCCCCGACAAGGACACCCCCATAAGCAAGGCGGTCATGGCCTATCTGAAAAGGACCTGGCCGGAGGAGTATCCCTCCTTCCGCAAAGCTCTCTCCTTCGGAGGCTCTCCTGTGGAGGTTATCCAGGCGGTGGGCAGCGGTCAGTTCCATATGGGCATCTCCAACGTTTCTTTCTCCATGATGGCAAAACAGAGAAACGTCGAGATAGACCCACCTTCGGAGGGAGCTATCCCGGTCCCACAGGTTTTGGCTTGGAACGACCAAGCATCTCCTGAGCTGTCCGTCATACACGAGCTTCTTATGGAAGAGGATCTCCAGCGTTATCTTGAGGGACAGGGATTCTGGGCCGTGGCGGATATACCAGAGGACGGCCGTTTTCCTGTGCCAAGGTGGAAAAGCCCCTGGAGCGGCTGGGAGGACTTTTTCTCCGGTCTCCGTGATCTGGAGAGGGAGGAACTCTCCAATGCATAGGCCATCGGAATTCTACTCTATGCTTGCGCCGATATACCCCCTTCTGATCCAACAGTTTGCCGACGATTATCGGCTGGAACAGGGTATCGCCTTAGACATCGGGACGGGGCCGGGATTTCTGGGAACCGAGCTCGCTAAGATCACCGACATGGAGATCTATTTCGTGGATCTGAGCGATAAAGCCCTACTGTCCGCAAGAGAGAGATTCGAACGTTCAGAGACCGACAATAAGGCGGCTTTTGTCCAGGCCGACGTGAGAAGCCTACCTTTTGAGGACGATTTCGCAGACTTTATCATGAGCAGAGGCTCTATCTGGTTCTGGGAGGAGCCAGAAAAAGGGCTCGCGGAGATATATCGGGTACTAAAACCCGGGGGAACGGCAATCGTTGGAGGAGGCCTAGGAAGGTATATTCCTTCGTCCATGAGACAGAGGCTCGTGACAGCCAACCGAGAGAGGATGAAAAAATCGGGAGAGACCCGACCACGATTCGAGGACTTTTCAAGGATGATCGAATCGGCTCTTCTCGACAGGGCCGGGGTAAACTCCTTCCGACTGATCTCCGAGGATCCAGAGGGGAAAAGCGGCAAGTGGGTGGAGATACAGAAGAAGACCAAAAACGGCGGGGGCTCTCTATGAGATTAAAGTTATCAAGCTCTAAGAACAAAAACCTTTTAGCTCTGCTCGTCGCGTTATCCTTCATGTCAGGAGCTCTAGGTGCAGGAACGATAGAGGCATCGTGGAAAGAGGTGGACCACACGGGACAAGAGGTAGAAATCCCAGAGTCCAAAGGGGGCATATTGGCACTGAACCCCCTTCTGATGGAGGGTTTATTCGCTCTAGGGATAACCCCCCTTGGCAAGATAGACGAATATCGAATCAGGAAAGAGGGAATCAACCTGCCCTCGGTGGGAACCCAACCTAACGTGGACATAGAGTCGATTTACAGGCTGAACCCATCTCTGGTGATAGGACATATAAGGTTTCACGGCAATATAGCAAAGACACTCCGGGAAAACGGTGTCTCCGTATATCTGGTCGATCCGGCGAGGATGGGGGATAATCCCATGCTGGATTCGGTGATGTTCTTGGGCAGGCTCCTTCGTAGCGAGGCTACAGCCCAGGAGTACGCCGACAGAACGGAGGCCATCGCTAGAGATCTAAGAGGAAGGATTACGTCCGAGACAGATGTCCGAAGCGCGATTATCCTCCAGGATGGGAACAGAATAGCCGCAGCGCAAAACGCCACCGCCTACGGCTCCATCCTCCGAGCCCTAGGAATAAGGAACATCGTGCCAGACGGGATTCTTGGCTCTAACAAAGAGAGCTTCGTGGACTTCGATATCGAGACCATTATATCGTCGGACCCGGACGTCATCCTCATCGTAGCGTCCAGTGACGATCAAGATAGAAACAGAGCGACGGTGGAAAAGTTTACAAAAAACTCGATGTGGATGGAGACTAAAGCAGTGCGTAACGATATGGTCCTGATCCTGCCCTTCAAGGTAAACCCCGGTCGAGGAACCGCAGAGGAACTTCTTCGTCTCACAGCAGAAACTATTTTAGGAGATCAATAGGAAAATGAAGGTGATAACCGTATCAGGCCCTCCTTCTTCTGGAAAGACAGCTATCGTTCTGAAGACAGTTCAGGAGATGAGGGGAACAGGGCTATCCATAGGGGCCGTCAAATTCGACTGTCTCAGCACCGATGACCGAAAACAGTACGAGGCCCATGGGATAACGGCGAGGACGGGCCTTTCCGGGAGCCTATGCCCCGATCACTTCTTCATAAGCAACGTGGAGGAGTGCGTCGACTGGGGGCTGGAGAGATCCTTGGACATCCTTTTTCTCGAGAGCGCTGGGCTGTGTAACCGATGCTCTCCCCATATACAGGGCATCACGGCGATCTGCGTAATTGACAACCTTATGGGGGTTAATACGCCTAAAAAGATCGGCCCCATGTTGAAGTTATCGGACATAGTAGCGATAACCAAAGGGGATATAGTGTCTCAGGCGGAAAGGGAGATCTTCGCCCTAAAGGTAAGACAGGCCAATCCCGACGGAAAGGTCCTTCACGTCAGCGGGATCACAGGACAGGGCGCCTGCGAACTAGCATCGCTGCTGATGGAGACCGACGATATCCGATCCCTCTCGGGCAGAAGCCTTCGCTTCTCAATGCCTTCTGCTCTATGCTCCTACTGTATGGGTGAGACCAGAGTAGGCAAGGAGCATCAGATGGGGAACATACGAAAGATACGTCTGGAGTGAAAAAATGACCACCTTAGAGAAGACTATCAACGACGGTATCGCAAACGTCCGGCTTGAGGACCTTTTCGCTGAATATCCCTACGCCAAGGACTTCTTAGACGCCAACGGCCTACCTCCAGCCGACCTGAACGACACGGTAGGAGAGTACCTTTCATCCATGAGCCCGGTCTTTCTGGAGGACATAGGATTCGAGAGGGAAGGACTGATAGAGCGGCTCTCATCCTTTATAGAGCGAATGAGGGACGTGAAGGAAGGCCCCGGATTTTCCGTGGGCAAAATAACCGTCCTCGGAGGTAGGGATAAAAGTGGCATACCGGAGGACGTAGTCCTTGAGATGAACGTAGGGGAGATTATCTGTATCGTAGGTCCCACAGGATCGGGGAAGAGCCGGCTTCTGGCGGATATAGAGTGGATGGCCCAGGGAGACACTCCCACTGGGAGGGTGATAATGATCGACGGCGAGAGACCTCTCAGCAAATGGAGGTTCTCCCTGGAACATAAGCTTGTGGCCCAGCTATCTCAGAACATGAACTTCGTCATGGACCTCTCCGTACTTGATTTTGTGACGATGCACGCCGAGAGCCGGATGATCTCCGACGGCGAGGAAAAGGTAAAGACGGTTATAGAGCAGGCTAACCTCCTGGCGGGAGAGTCCTTTTCGGCGGATACCCCGATCACAGCACTGAGCGGAGGACAGTCCAGAGCTCTGATGATCGCCGACACCGCTTTTTTGAGCACCTCTCCGATCGTCCTTATCGACGAAATAGAGAACGCCGGAATCAACAGGAAAAAGGCCATGGATCTACTGGTAGGACGGGAGAAAATAGTCCTTATAGCGACCCACGATCCACTTCTGGCTCTCGTGGGCTCCCAAAGGGTTGTCATAAAAAACGGCGGGATCAGCAAAATCATCCGCACCACCGAAAGGGAAAGGGAGCAGATGAGGACCCTGGAGAAAATCGACGATTTTCTGTTAAGCTACAGAGAGAGGCTTAGAAACGGAGAAGCCCTAGACGACCTTCCCGATGACCTGAACATGAGGTCGCTCTGAGGGGAATAGATAAAGACCCAAAAGGCCATCCCTGTTCCTGCAACAACTCAACGAAGGATAAGGCATAAGGACATCTCCATAATTTAGGCTAGTAATAAGAGGGCTTGTGGCTTCCCATTCTGAGAAGCCACAAGCCCTCTTATAGCGATAAAAGCTCTATATGGCCTCTTTAGCGAAATTGACGATCAAATCCTGGCAGGTCCTTATGTAGTCCTTTATCCTGTCAATTTATATAATTCACTAACTTACCTATAGATGGGATTTCGCAGACCACCTTATCCCCTTTTTTGAGATATTTAGGGGGAGAGAACCCCATACCCACCCCAGCGGGGGTCCCAGTGGCGACGATGTCCCCTGGTTCTAAGGTCATTCCCATGGATAGCTCGGAGATCAGTGAGGGTATGTCGGCTATCATCATCTCGGTGTTGGAGCTCTGCCGGAGCTCGTCGTTGACGTAGCTCCTCACGTCGATCTTTACGGGAAAGGGCAGAGCGGATTTATGGAGTATGGCCGGTCCCATAGCGGTGTAGGTGTCCAGACTCTTGCCTCTGAACCACTGACCGTGACGTTTCTGAAGGGACCTTGAGGAGATATCGTTGAACACCGAGTAGCCGAAGATATAGTCCTCCACTTCCTCTATAGGGATATCCTTCCCTCTTTTACCTATTATGACCGCAAGCTCCACCTCGTAGTCCAGCTTATCGTCCAGGTCATCCCTTAGCTCGATGGTATCCTCCGATCCAAGGATAGAGATGGCCCTTTTGGAAAAGTAGACCGGAGCTGTAGCCTCTTTAAAACCTTTAACGGTGTCCTTGGTCTCTTTTAGGTGATCCAAGTAGTTCACTCCGACACAGAGGATATCGTGAATAGGCCTTTTTATCGGAGGGCAGATCACGACCTCCGATAGTCCATAAGTTCGATAGTCCTCAACCCTAGAGGTCGCCGATGCCAGCAGAGCTATATCATCATCGGAAGCTCTCTCGATAAGTGCCTTAATGGAGCTGACGTCCTTCAGGACGGATCGGACGTCAAGAACTCGGTCATCCTGGAGAAGGACCCCGACCCCAGACACCCCTTCTTTGTTAAACGCTACAAACCTCAAACCCATCCCCTCCTATATTTTTAGCTTTTCTCCAACGACACCTAGACCTATTCCAATTACTATCACAAGACTTCCCAATATCTCCCAGGTCGAGGGAGACTGACCTAAAATTACCGCCGATAGAGCCAGGGTAACCACAAGCTCGGTGGTGGCCACACCGCTCCCGAGAGAGGCGGACACCTTTCTGAGAGCGAGAAAAAACACACCGTAGCCCATCAAAGACCCCACAAGGCCGATAACCAAGGTACCCCACCACTGGGCAGAGGTAAACCTCAAGATATCGCTAAACGCACCGGTCAGAGCCCCTAATACAGCCATTGATAACAGGGCCATGAGGTGGAAGTAGAGAAAGAAGGTCTCCTGAGCCATGCCCCCTCCTCGACTGGACAGCCTCCCGAAAAGGGAGAACAGGGCCATTCCGAAGGCACAGCTGAGGACCAGGCATACCCCTAGAGAAGAGACAGGGCCCGATGTAAGTGCCGAGAGACCGACAGCTATGGCCGCCCCGGATACTATCAAGACAGATGACAACATCTGAAGCCAAGAGGGCCTCTCGCCTAAAAACACGCCGGAGGCAAGGGTCGTCCAAAGGGGATAGGTATAGAGCAGTATCACCGCAGTGGGAACCGATATGTACTTCAGGGAGTAAAGATACCCCAGATAGATACAGAAAACCGTCACCGTTCCCGACAGCCAGAGATACAGGGCTTTATTTCCCGGGAAATAAAGAAGCCGCCTGTCCTTTATGGCTATTCCAACTCCCCAACCTATCACCAGTATGATAAGCCTGACTATAGCCACCGATATAATGTTCGCCGAATGGTTGTTTAAGACTTTGCCGACAATGCTCAACGTGGACCAGCAACAACCTGCGAGGGCAGCTAACAAAACACCTTTCAGAGTATCCATTTAATATTTTTAACCCTGTTTTCTTCTTCTAGGTTTTCTGGCCGTTTTGGGCTTTCCTCCCTTTGGGAGGTTGCGAATATAGATAACCCTGGAGTGACCGTCGCTCTGAACCCTCTCGTCCACCTCAAAGATACCTATAGCCGAGGCCAGAGCCCCTAATTTCCCGTACCCGTAGTTTCTCGGATCAAACTCAGGAGACTGTTTCGCTATGTTGCTGCCGACGGTGCCTAGCTGGGCCCAACCGGTGTCGTCGGAGGCCGCCTCCAACGCGGAGCGAAGAAGGTTGACCAGTTGAGTGTCTCCCTTCAGTTCCTCAGATGTTTTTCTCCTTATAGCGGGCTGCGCATCCTCTTTAACCGCTATGACCTCGGTGTATATAAACTTATCGCAGGCTGAAACGAAAGGTTTAGGTGTCTTCTTCTCCCCAAAACCGTAAACCATAAGCCCCGCTTCCCTTATTCTGGCCGCAAGGCGGGTGAAATCGCTATCGCTGGAGACCAGACAGAATGCGTCAAAATGGTTGGTGAAAAGCAGATCCATAGCGTCTATTATCATGGCGCTGTCGGTGGCGTTTTTTCCCACTGTGTACCTGAACTGCTGTATAGGCTGTATCGAGTGCTCTAAGAGCACGCTCTTCCACCCAACTAGATTAGGGGTGGTCCAGTCTCCGTATATCCTCTTCACGCTGGCAACTCCGTATTTAGCCACCTCCGCAAGCAACGGCTCGGTTATAGAGGGGCTTGCGTTATCGGCGTCTATGAGCACCGCCAGCCTGGGCTGTATTATATCCAAGTCTGCCATTATTAATCCCTTTCATAGGCCATCAGGGCCTCTTTAAAATTTACTTTTCTTAGTCACCCACCATGGGGCCATGTTGGTATCCCTGTGTCCCCTTCCGAAGATCTCCCAGGAGGCGGCGAAAGCGCCGTAGACCCTGGTGGCGAAGGCAAAGAGAGGCATGAGAGGGAGCCAGGGTATCATGGATAGATCCTGACCGGGCCTTTCGGATAGAAGTGTGACAAAAATTATAAAAAACACTGAGGTAAGGATAAAATAAAACACGTACACCAATATCAAAATCCAAAGCACAAAGTTCAGTGGGTATGCGATAAATAGATAAGCTGTGTAAACCACTATAACAACAGGCATGACTATCTGAAACAAAAGCCCTGTCCACAGCAGGGCTACGAAGTTTTTTACCCCTATAAGCCTAGTTGAAAAGCTCCTCCAGTGTTTTCTGAAATACAGAAACGACAGGTCTCCGTCCCATCTCAGCCTCTGTTTGAAGAAGTCCTTGAAGGTATCGGGGGCATCGGTAAAACCCATAGCCTCTGGGTCGAAAACGATTTTAAACTTTCCGTATCGACCTATGTAGTTCTTTATCCTCAGAGTGATATCCAGGTCTTCCGCGGTTCCAGCGTCCCATCCTCCTATAAGCTCCAGGACGGACCGCCGGAACACCCCAAAGGCGCCGGATATGTTGTTGATTATACCGAAGGCGCTGAGACCCGTCTTGGCGGATTGGATCGAGAAGAAATACTCTATGGCCTGAAGCCTGGTCACCAGCGATTTTTTGTAGTTTCTGACCCTGAGACAGCCTGAGACCGCCGCTATTGAGGGATCCCTGAAGTGCCTTGTGGCCTTCTCCACCATGTCGTTGTCGAAGGAGGTATCTCCGTCCAGAGACATAACTATCTCGCCGTAGGCGAAGTTCATGCCTGTATTGAGGGCAGAAACCCTCCCTCCTCTTTGCCACTTAGGAATGACCTTGAGCTCCCTCTTTGGGAGTCGCCAAACCTCTTTCTCCATGGAGAGGGCGGCGGCGTAGGTATTTTTGTTGGCGGTCGCCCCGTCCACGATGGGTATTATCTGTATCATCCCGGGGTATATCTGCCTGGCTAAGGACCTTATGGTCTGTTTTACGTCCTCACCCTCGCTGTAGCAGGTCACCAAACAGGATACCGATGGATAATAGTCCTCCCGCCATTTTACCTGATCCATCCTTAAGAGACTGTGTTTCAGCACTCCCATCAGTATCAGGAGATAGACCGGCATCTCCAAAAAAAGGACGAAGGGGATGAACTTTAGCAGTATCTCCCATGTCCCCGACGACAGTGGAGCCTCCAAAACCATGGAGACTATCAAAATAAGGGGCTCTGGCATCAGCCCTCGAGCTCCCCTGTGAGGCGAGTCATCAGGTTCTTGGCCCTCAACCCGTCCTCGATATCCTCCGGTACGGTTATCCTTATGGATCGCAGATCGGGCTTTATGGATCCATCGACCATGTCCGCCAGTTCAAGTATCCTGCCTTCCAGTACCGAGGCACCTTCCGAGTCAGTTCTGGGGAGGAGCAGCCAGAGCAGCCCTGTGCCTGTCCTGGTGGAGATATCGGTGCTCCTTATGAGCTCTCTCAGCCTACCTGCTATTGCGTCCATCATCTGGGTTGTCCTCTGCCTGCCTATGGAATCGGATATCCGGTCCAGGTTGGCAAACCTCACTCCCAATAGGGAAAACACCTCATCGGGATATCGCCTGTTCAGGAGGATCATCCAGTCGAGAAGCTGATCGAAGTAGGCGGGAACAACGTAGTTAAGCCGATCTAGCAGGGCATAGACGTCCTCTATGGATCCCGTCCTGGCGGCGGTCTTTCCCTTCTCCGATATCCTAAATACCCTTATGGCATCCACCAGAAGCTCGTCGGTCCTGGAGCGGGCCCGACAACAGAAGCAGTCGACCACCACGTCGGCCTCGACAAAGCGATGACCGCAGTCGTTGCAGACGAAGCTCTCAAGGGGATGGTCGTAGTCCGATCCCAGATGGCGAAGGTGGGTGCTACAGAAGGGACAGCGGTATCCCGACTCCTGAAGAAAATCCTCCTCCGGCCCCACCCTGCCGCAGGTAAAGCAGTGGATGAACTCTTTAGGGGCTATGTCTATGCTCCCACAGCTTGGGCACACGTCGATATAGTTCAGATGGGTACAGCTGCATTTCGGGCAGAGCCTTATCCTGTCAACCAGCGATCCAAGGGTCAGGGCCCCTCTGTCTCTGAGGTTCTTAAGCCACTGAACCGAGTCTTCCCCGCCTCCTATCATGTCAGCCATAGGGAAGCCGTAGACGTCGTGGGTAAAGGGCCTGAGGACGGGGTTCAGTCCCTTAGGTCGGGAGACCAGATAGGCCAGAAGGCGAAAGTCCCTGCTGTCTTTGAGGCTGTCCAGGTCGATTTCCTCCGAAAGCTTCTCCATCTCGAGGGCCAAAGCCCTCGCCTTATCCGTAGAGTCAATCGCCCCATCGGTCAGGTAAACCAGGCTCTCGTCCACCGAGTTAGAACAAAATATGGGTTTAAAGCAGGTCGCAGGAGCATTCCTCAATCTCTGGATAACCGTTAAAACCGTCTCTTTAGAGATATCGCCGTCAAGGATCACCCCGTTGGAGGAACCTGCTTCACCTAGTAGATCCTCCATGGACCTACAGTCGGTCATCCAGCTCTGAGATTGAAAGACCGTGCCGTTATCCCCTAAAAGCCTTACCATCCTGAACTCCTTCAAGGCAGCCACCTCTCGATCCATTTCCAACGGGCTCCCCAGTGGACCGTGACAGGAAGCCCTTCGACTAGAAAGAGGTCAGGTATAGGGACCGCGGTCCTGAGCTTGAGCCTTACCGACTGCCTGATATCCGTCAGAGGGGTCGACAGGGATGAGGGGGTCGGCTGAGCTAGTGAGGGCCTGCCGTCCATATAGGCGTCTACCGTAGTTCCTCCAGGGAACCTCACTTTTATAGAGTCTCCTCCCTCCACCATTCCCAGATCTCTAGGGTCCAGAAAGGTCACGATAGAGGCGGTATGAGGATCGGCTACGACCGCCATTGGCGCTCCCTGAGCCAGTGGCTGGTTCTCAACCACGAAAAGCTCGAGGACTACCCCTGAAATAGGAGAGGCGAGATCTATATCCTCCATCAATCTATCCATAGCCGCTAACTCTCCCTCTATCTGAGAAAGCCTTATCATCTGAGACCTATACTCCGCTGAGGGGACCTGAGCGAGGGCCAAGTCGGCTCTAGCTCTCAGGAGATCGCTCTCCGCCCTGTTTACCCTGCCTAGAGCCTCGTTTAGATCGGCTAAAGTGGCCGCCCCCTGATCGATCAACCTCTGAATTCGGGAGAGATAGGCCTTCTCCTGGTTTAAAAGCTTTTCCGAAAGGGACACCGCCTGTCTTATCGGCGCCGAGGCAGATCCGACAGGGGGATATCTCAGGAGCCCCTCTCTTTCCGCCAGAAGGGGCTTTCTTTTTACGTCCAGCAGAGGATCGCCTATTTTTGCCATAAGGTCGCCGGAGAGGATCTTCTGCCCCTCCCGAAGGTAGACCTTGTAGATAACCCCGGACATAGGGCTGTTTATCGGCGTCTTGTCCATATAGACTATCCCCGGAGAGGTCGCCCATACAAGTCCTAAGCCCACCTTAGCGAGGAAAAACCAAAGAGGACTGGAGACTATGAGGACAACCAGATACCATCGCCACTTGGGAAACACCCTCTTAGCGGGAGCGTAGGGGATCTTGACCCCTCGGTCCTGTAGAGGGTCTTTGGACTCGGAAGGAGTATATCTAACCCTCATTTTTTAGCCTCCTTGTAGTCCTTCCATGCCTGGACGACGGAGCCCCTGTAGTTTGCAGCGTCAAACGTGAGGTCGTAATATCTTATCCTATTCCAGAGGGCCGATCTTCCAGCGGAGTAATAGCTTTCTTTAGGCGACAATATGGGCTCTATGCTCTGAGCCAGTGAGAAGTTTATCCCCGGATATGCCGCTAAAATCGTTCCCATTCGACGAACTACGTTATCCCGATCGGTGGAGTAGATCATAAGAGCGACCTCCTCTATCCCCAGTTCCTCAAGGCCCTTTCCCAGCACGGTCCCTAGCTCTCCCTCGAAGTACCTTGGGTGAGCTGAGATGGAGATAGGAAGGGTCGTCCTGGCCCTGACTGCCTCCAAGGTGCGGATCAGCTCTCCCGCCAGGTAGGCTCTCCTACCCGACGAATTAGGCAGAGAGTCGGGCTCCAGATCCAGATGAAGCCCTCTGAAGGGGAAAGGAGACAGAACCTGGACCAGCTTGACTAACTCCAGTCGATGCTCGGGCAATATCCAGGCTGGGTCTCCCAGAAGAAGGTCCACGGTTATACCTAACGCCGACGCTCGGTTCAAAAGGGCGTCCAAGGAGGCCCTGAGAGAACCGTCCCTTATCGACCTCACCTCCTGGCCGTTGAATGACAGCAACACCCTGGAAAACCCCTCTTGCTTCATCCTCTCCAGCTCGCCTCCTCTGGTATTGCTGTCCAGGAAGGGAGCGGCCTCCCACAGGTAGACCGACACCCCTTGAGGAGCCAGAGCCCTTTGCGGAACGATTGCCTTGCTCGCCGGAAGGGCTACCGCCGAAGGCACCGGCGTTTTGAGAAGGGCCAGAGGATAGCCTCTATCGGTCAAGCTCTCAGGCAAAAACCTACAGACCTCCGACGCCGCCTGAAGTATCAGCACCTGAGAGTCCACCACGTCCAGTGAGGTTCGGAGCAGGTCGTATCTGGCTATCTGAAGTTTTTCGTAGGTGTCTCCAGGCACTTTACCGTGCCTTAGGCTGTTTACCCTGACGGCCTCCGACGCTGCTTTAACCCTTGAGGTGTTGGCCACCAGAGACCTTAAGCCGTACTCCAAAAGGGCCATAGAGTCGTCCAACTCTCCCTCAAGACGGATCCTCTCCACCAGTCCATCGGCCCTTCTCCTGTCCAGATCGGCCATGGCCGCCAGCTTGGCGTGGTCCTTTTCGGACCCTATGCTTCTGAATGGCTCCTCCACGGTTACAGAGACATAGGCCCCTGTTCCTGTTGTGCCGGGAAAATCTCTGCCGGCACTGACACCTATCTCAAGCGTCCCCTCTCGGTCTATCCTATCGGTCATCTCCGCGATCCTACGGTAGAGGTCCAGCACCGAGTCGTTATGCTTCACGTCGGAGATATGATCCACCAACAGACCTCGCTCTTCGCCGGACCACCCGGGCAACGAGGGCTCCTGAAGGCCCTGAGGGATACTCCAGGAACGACCGGTGGCAAGCCTCACTGTGTTCAAGGCTTGACCCTCCGCTCTGGAAGAGGCAGCCAGATCCCTGAAGGCCATGTCGTAGGCGGACATAAACTCAAACCTGTCGGACTCCAGGAGAAGCCCTTCACTGACCCTTCTGGATAGAACTGCCTCGGTCTCATCCTTGGAGGAGAGAAAATCCTCAAGGATCCGCCGCTTTCTCCTCTCCCCCCAGATAACCACATAGGCCTTTCTCAGGGCGGTCAGGTTGAGCTCTCTGGTCCTGTCCAACAGGATTCGCCCCTCCAATGCTCGAAGCTCTCCCTGAAGCACGGAGATTTTTTCCTTGGTCCAGGTTCCGAGGATGGGAAACCGCACTCCACCACGGACCGTGGCTTTTCGGTAGGACAGCCTTTCCTCGGAGGTCTCGTTGATAGGCTCGTCGCTGTAGCCGTAGGAGAGCCCCAAAAAAAGCTTGCCCCCTATCCTGGTCTTAGCCAGCTCCGACAGATGTTCGTCCCTTGTGAGGGCGGCCAGAGAGGACAGTACCTCTGGGCCGTCGCAGACCATCTCCTCCAACTCCTGTAGGTTAGGAAGGTAAAGAGGCTGAGCGGAGAGGGAGCCCACCAGGAAAAAGACGAACAGGACACAGAACACGAATTTTTTTGCCAAACACGCTCACCCCATTTCGACTCTATTACCACGTAATCATATCACAGAGGGGCTATAACAAAAGGCCCTGTCTCTAAAGAGACAGGGCCTTTTGTTATAGCAAAGAGAAAAGATCCTTGGCAACGACCTACTCTCCCACGAAGCAAATCGCAGTACCATCGGCGCTGGAGGGCTTAACTGCCGGGTTCGGCATGGAGCCGGGTGTACCCCCTCCGCAAAGGTCACCAAGGACCCTCTCAAAATATAAACACCAAGACATAGGAACTAGAGAAACCAAAAGAGGTTAAGGCCTCGGCGTATTAGTACCGGTCAGCTCCACACGTTGCCGTGCTTCCACCTCCGGCCTATGTACCCTGTCGTCTACAGGACGCCTTACTTGCTTATGCAATGAGGTATCTCATCTTGAAGGCGGCTTCCCGCTTAGATGCCTTCAGCGGTTATCCGTT
>NZ_FXBB01000034.1 GCF_900177735.1 Dethiosulfovibrio salsuginis
CAGACTATCCAGCAGCCTGCCTATGACATCGTCGTTTAGATGATGGGGCTCGATCCCTGAGCCTATGAGGCGCTCGGTGGGAAGATTCTCGAAAAACTCGTGGAATAGGTAGAGCCGACGCTCCACAAAGCCAAGACCGTTTAGAATAACCGCCTTGGCTGCCTGACCGGAAGAGACCTTGTGGCAGCGAGTCTTGCTTAGGTGACGATCCAAAAACTCCACCAGGCCAAGCTTATCGACAAAACCCGCTACTATTCCGTAATGGGCCAAACTGAGCGTCTCGGTGCATTCCATCATCTTTAAACTCTCCTCTTCTGCTGTTTTATGGCCGACACCTACAAAAATACAACATAATCCAGGTTTTTCATAGCAGGGAGATTGGGTGGAAGCACTTAAATCATAAAATCATCGCGTTTAATGCGGAAAGTCAGTTTAATGCGAAAAGTCGGATAGACCATGACGCAGAAAAAGCAAAGGCCGCCTTTCAAGGCGGCCTTTGCTTTTTCTGTCAACTCAAACTATTCTACTGTGACGCTTTTCGCCAGGTTTCTAGGTTGATCTATCTCGGTTCCTCTCGCTAAAGCCACATAATAGGCGAACATCTGGAGAGGTATTACCGTCAGGAAGGGAGAGAGTTCCGGCTCTGTCGAGGGGACGGTTAAAATATCCTCCACGTCCTTAAGGGACGACTCCCTTCCTACGGTCGTCACAGCTATCACCGGAGACTTTCTGGCTTTGGTCTCCTGGACGTTGGACAGGGTCTTCTCCCACAGCTCGTCGTCGGGCATGACCACCACCACCGGAACCGCCCTGTCCAGAAGGGCTATAGGCCCGTGTTTCATCTCCCCTGCGGCGTAGGCCTCGGCGTGAATGTAGGATATCTCCTTCAGTTTCAGCGCCCCTTCAAGAGCGATAGGAAAGGAAAAACCTCTCCCTAGGAAGAGGAAATCCCTAGCCAAAGAGTACTTCTCCGCCATGGATTTTATAGGGCCGCTGTTTTCCAGAAGTCCCTCTATCTTATAGGGCAGACAGGTCATCTCCTTGACGAGCCTTGTCTCCTCGTCTTTGGCGAGAGATTCTCTCAGCTTCGCTAAATAAAGGGCCATGAGGTACAGCACCGCCATCTGACCGGTGAAGGTCTTAGTAGCGGCTACACCTATCTCCGGTCCTGCTTTTAAAAGAAGCACATCGTCGACCTCTCGGGCTATGGAGGAAAGGCCGTTATTGGTTATGGCGAGACATCTGGCTCCCTTTTCCTTGGCGAACCTCTCCGCCGCCAGAGTATCCAGGGTCTCTCCAGACTGGGAGACGAAGATCGCCAAAGTGTCCTCCCCTATAGGGATGGAGCGATAACGGTACTCCGACGCTATATCCACCCTCACGTCAAGATCGGTGAATAGCCCCATAACCCTTTCCGCCACCGAGGCGGCGTAATAGGAGGTACCACAGGCGACGAGATGGACCTTTTTGATGGATCTAGCCCAGTCGGAGGTCCAGGAAAGCTCATTAGATAGGTCCACTACGTTTCCCTCGGTCCTTCCTGTAAGGGTCTGGCGCATAACCGCTCCCTGCTCGTTGATCTCTTTGAGCATAAAGTGGGGATATCCACCTTTTTCCACCATAGAGAGATCCCAGTCTACCTCGACCACTTCCTTCTCGATGGTGCGCCCCTGGCTGTCCCAGAAAGAGGCACCTTCCCGGGAAAGACAGGCCATCTCCCCTTCACCCATGTAAACTATCTTTCTGGTGTACTCCAGAACAGCAGGGACGTCGGAGGCACAGAGGGTCTCTCCGTCTCCGAGGGCCACGATGAGAGGGGATCCCTTTCTTATGCAGTAAATATGGTCTTTATCGTCGGCAAACATAACCGCAAGGGCGAAGGCTCCGGTTATCCTGTGATACAACTCAACCAGCGCCTCTTTAGGATCGCCGGAATATATCTTGCCCAAAAGATGGGCCGCTACCTCGGTGTCGGTCTGAGATGAGAAAACTCCTCCGTTAGACAGAAGTTCCTCTTTTATGTCGACGTAATTCTCTATAATTCCGTTATGGACCAAGACCACCGAGCAGGATGAGTCACAGTGAGGATGAGCGTTTTCCACCGATACCCCTCCGTGAGTAGCCCACCTGGTGTGACCGATCCCAAGTTTTCCTACCAGAGGAGATGTCTCCAACATTCTCGCCAGGTCAGCTACCTTGCCGACCTCCCTTGACCTTTTAATTCCGTCCTCTCCCGATATGGCCATACCGGCAGAATCATAACCTCTATACTCAAGCCTAGCTAGGCCACTTAAAACGACCTTCGATACATCTCTCGGTCCTACGTATCCGACTATCCCACACATAGGAAGTCACGTCCTTTCACACTTCGGGAAACACCAGGCATTTTGTCCCCACAGTCGCCTGCGGGCTTTGTGACCTGAATTCAGGGAGTTCCCAAGCTCCCCAGGGGCATCCGCCGATAGATCGATAATCCCCTGTCCTCGTCAACTGGATCGCTCCAGTTCAGGCGCTTACATAGACGCTTTTCGCTTATAGCTATCACCACCTCTCAAAAGTCGAGAATGCCGTGAACCATAATCGCCGGATTCACGGCATTCAGTCATACTAGTTGACTACAAGGGAGGTTATTTTTTCCTCTATAGACCGAGAAAGCGATTCGACCAGTTCAAGATCCTCACACTCCACCAACAGCCGAACGATAGGCTCAGTTCCCGATGGACGGAGGAATATCCTGCCTGAGTCGCCTAATATCCTGGACGCTTCGTCCACCGCTGCCAGGATATTATCGTCCTTCATTATGTCGGTTTTACTGTTAACCGCTATGTTGGTCAGTTTTTGGGGAAAGCGACCAAAACGGTCCACGAGGGTCTGAATATCCTCTTTAATCTCTATACAGGCTCGTATGAATAGAAAGCCGGTGCATATACCGTCCCCAGTCTTAGTATAGGGAAAGGCTATTACGTGCCCTGACTGTTCTCCCCCAAGAGAAGAGCCGTTATCTTTCATGGACTGTAGCACATATCTGTCGCCCACAGGGCACCTAAAGGTTTTTATCCCAGACTCAGCCATGTGCTTATCCAAAGCCATATTGCTCATTACGGTGGTAACTATACCGGCTCCTAGGCTCCCTTTACCCTTAAGCCATCTCCCTAGAACCCAAAGGATGATATCACCGTCGAGAGGTCTTCCCTTGCCGTCCACCAAAAGCACTCTGTCGGCATCTCCATCATAGGCTATCCCTATATCATAACCTGCCTGGACAACCCTTTCGGAAAGCCCTTTCATGGACATGACTCCACTTTTCTCGTTTATGTTCAGTCCATCGGGGCTAGCACCTATTATCTCGAAGTTTCCACCGTCCGTAAGAGAGGACAGCACATCAGGGAGGACCGTCGAAGCCGCTCCGTTGGCACAGTCAAAAACCACTTTTAGGGAGCCTAGCCCCTCTTCCCCTAGGGAGACCCGAACCCTCTCGACGTAACTGGAGTTAAAATCGCTCTCTCGGTGTTCGACTTTGCCAATAGAGCCACCGGAAGGCCGCCAATCGTCGATAAGGTTATCTCCAAGGTATTCCTCTATAGCTAACTCAGAATCATCGGAGAGCTTTGACCCTGAGTTGTCCAAAAACTTTATCCCGTTGTACTCCGCCGGATTGTGTGAGGCGCTTATAACCGCTCCCCCCTGAGCTCGAAGCAGTTCAACCCCAAAGCTGACTCCTGGCGTCGGAGTAACCCCTACACACACCACATCGGCCCCGGCGGAGGTCATGCCAGCGATAAGGGCAGCCTCAAGCATGGCGCCAGATCTACGGGTATCCCTCCCGACCACTATCTTAGGCCTGGGAAATCCCCTTTCGGTCAAGAAAAGAACGTAAGCCCTACCTAGCCTCAGAGCCATTTCAGGGGTCATGGCACCTCTGTTGGCAATATCTCTAACACCGTCGGTGCCGAAGAGGCAGCGCTTTTTTCCCGCTGCATCACTCATATTTCATCCTCCCTTATCACTCAACTTTGGCCCTAACTGTAACCTTTTCAGGATTTACCTTTATGACCTTAAGGTCCTTTATCTCCGACTTTACGGTGACAGGAACCCTCAGCTGTCTGGAGACGATATTAGTAACGTCCACATACACCGCTATAGGAGCCTCTATCCCGTCGATCCCCTCCATAATGCCTGCCGGTCCCTCTACCTGGATATCCACCGTTTCAGGATAGACGGTCCATCCAGGATAGACGCTTCGACCTCTGGTTTCTACCTTCAGCTTAGAGAAAAGCCTGGTTGAAGTCCTAGGTTTTAGATTAACGTTCACCGAGATCGATGATTCCCCTAAGAGCTGAACACCATCAGGTAGCTTAGTCCTTAAAGGTACAACCATGGACCTGCCCTGTTTAAAATCGGTCAGATCGATAGTCTCGGTTTCCAGCTGATCCACCTGTGTAAGCGCCTTTTCCGATCCCTCTATTTCCACAAAAGAAGGGGATACGGCGACGGAGGCTACTTCATAGTTAGGGTCAGGCTTACCGGAGAGGGGAGCCTGAACTGGAACCCTTTTTCTCGGCAATCCCTTCCTTAGAACCGCCGTCAGCTCCACCGTTTGGGGTTCCGTCGACAGAGACGCAAAAGTCCCGTCCGATTTTATCAGCTTCACCGGTAAAATCAACCTTTCACCTCTTTGAAGTTCTTCTATAGTGGGCTGTACAACGACATCCTCCACCGTAGCTAGCTGCTCCTCCGGTCCCTTTACAGCCACTTCTTCAGGAGAGATCTCCACGCTATCCATAAGTAGCCCTGAGGGTAACCCTCCAGGAATCGATATATGTACCGGCAAAACCCTTTCTCCGTAACGAAGCAGGGATATCTCTACGTGAGCTGGCCTGACGTAGTTTAACCTGATGACCCCGGGAAGGACCACCTTTATCGGCAACCTATATTTACCCGCACCTAAGCCCCTTATGTCGACTTCACAGAGGATATCCCTTGGAGTTAGGCTAGCCAATACATCTCTAGGTCCTAGAACCCCTATATCTATCTTCTCCAAGTTAGAGTTTAGGGTTAGCTCGGATGATAGGTTCAGAAAGCTGATCTGACAGGAAAGTTCCTTCTCCGTATCTCCACCGGATTCTCCGTTGACGAAAAACCATAGGGCTACGGCGATTAGCAGAGAAATAACCTGAAGTAAGATCTTGGAACCAAGGAAAACATCTCCATCTTTATTGAACAAAGCCATATTAAACCTCCTTGGCCCCTAGGGACTTTATCTCTTCCCGTAGAGTGTCCAGGAAAGACTGTTGAGAGGTATCCTCGTCGGAGAAATAATGAACCAGAAGTTTATGGACCTGGTCGTCTTTCAGGTTTCTCGAAAGATGACCGTTTATAGCCAGAGAGACCTCTCCTCGCTCCTCGGACACTATGAGAGAGATCGAATCGGAGACCTCGGTAACCCCAAGCCCTGCCCTGTGTCTAGTGCCTATCCACCTGGAAAGCTCGCTGTTTTCCGTCAGAGGCAGATAGCATCCAGCGGCTATTATTCTGGATTGATCCAGTATTACCGCCCCATCGTGGAGAGGGTTGTTTATCCAGAAAAGGGAGATAAGCAGTTCCTGAGAGATAGCTGCGTCCAGTATGACCGCCGTCCTCCAGAAATCCTTTAGCCCCGTCTCCCTCTGTAACACCAAAAGAGCGCCTATCCTCTGGCTCTTCATGTATATCAGAGCCTTGGATATCTCATCGGCTATAGACTCGGCTCGCTTCTGGACCTTATGCCTTTTCCAAATGTTTCCCCTTCCAAGCTCTTCAAGGACTTTTCTCAACTCCGGCTGAAAGACGATAGGCACGGCTATAACCATTATTCCCAGGATCTGACCCATAAACCAGGAAATCGTGGATAATTCGAGCAATCTGGCCAGGGCGGAGAGCAGGCCTATCACCAATAGCCCTTTGACGAGCTGCATCGCTCTGGTTCCGTAAAGAAGCAGAAGAAGACGGTACACGACAAAGGAAATTACCAGAATATCCACTATGTCCTGCCATTTTACGTGTTTCAATATCTCCGCCACTCTTTTTCCCCCTCGCTAAGATTTTAGCCCATCAAAAGACAGAATCCCTGAATCAAGCGCTCTCCTGAGTATTCTCGCCGTAGCACCCCATATATCGATCCCCTCCTCTAAAGGATATACAGGATAGTCGTAACGAGTTCCCTTATATTCTCCCTCTACGGTTACAGGATTGGAGGATATACCTGTAGGATCGCAGAATATAAGCCTGGATACCTCCTGAGGGCTAGGCCTAAAGTCCTTTTCGGTCATATAGCGAGCCCCTCGAGCGAGAACGGGAACGACCTTAAAACGACTTACCAGCACATCCTCCGGGGATAGGCACCCCATATAGACCAAATCTTTCTCCGTAATACCTATCTCCTCGTAGGCCTCTCGGCAGGCGGTATCCCAGGGAGTTCTGTCGCCGATATCCACCGATCCCCCTGGGAAAGCTACCTGACCACCGTGAATTTTCATCGATTCAGGACGGAGGATAAGGGCTATTCTAGGTCCTTGAGGCATATCGAACAACGACACGAGGACAGCCCCCCATCTGTAGGGAGTTTTATCGTCGAAGAAGTCACACCACTCCACGTAGGGACTAACCTCCAACGTTGACCGTTCCTTCATAGACAAACCCCTTGCCGCTGTCAACGGTTACCACCGAACCGGTCTTCATAATTCCAGTACAGCCAACGGCGTTTACTATACACGGAAGACCTAACTCCAGTGAGAATATAGCCGATGGAGAGGTCAGCCCTCCCTCCTCGGTTATGAGGGCCCCCGCCCTCTTTAGGGCAGGAAGATAATCTCTGTCGGTAGAGGGGGTAACCAGTATGGCTCCATCGGGCATGGACATAGCTTCCTCCGGGCCAGTGGCACAGAAGACCTTCCCCGCGATTATCTTTGGGATAACCCCTAGCCCTCTGACAACCATACGGCCTATGGTGTGAACCCGCACCATGTTGGTGGTTCCAGGCAAATCCAGAGGCATTCCGGCGGTTATGACTACCATATCCCCTTCGGATAGGAGACCTTTTTTCATAGCTTCACCGACCGCACCCTCTATAGCCTGATCCTCCGACCCCTCGTTGCCTTTGAAGATAGGGATCACGCCCCAACTGAGGGAGAGTTCCTTTTGGGTCTTCTCCGATGGAGTGGTGGCTATAACAGGGCATTCAGGTCGATATTTACTGACCATCCTGGCGGTTATACCGCTCCTGGTAAGGGAAAGTATGGCCTTTGCCTCGGTTTTAGCGGCGATCTCCACAGCGGCCATACTCACCGCATCGGGGACGCTCTTAGGAACCGATGGGACGACGAAAGGTCTCTGCCACCTTTTGAGCTGTTCCTCCGCTTTTGCGATAATGCGGCTCATGGTCTCCACCGACTCGATAGGGTATTTGCCCGCTGCGGTCTCACCGGAGAGCATGAGGACGTCGGCACCGTCCAAAACGGCGTTGGCGACGTCGCTGGCCTCCGCCCTGGTCGGTCTGGGGTTGCGTATCATAGAGTCGAGCATCTGGGTAGCGACTATAACCGGTTTCCCCTGGGATCGGCATATATCGATAATACGCTTTTGAACCAGAGGGACCTCCTCGGTGGCAATTTCGACCCCAAGATCACCTCTGGCTATCATCATTCCGTCCACTACCTCGGCTATTTCGTGTATATTTTCGACTCCCTGGCGGGTCTCAATTTTGGCTATAATCTTGATCCCTCCACCGGCGTCCTCTATGACCTTTCTCACGGCGAGAACATCGTTTCTGTCCCTTACGAAAGACACCGCCACAAAGTCCACGTCGTTCTTGACGCCCCACAGGATATCCTCCCGATCCTTATCGGACATAGCGGAAAAGGAGAAATTAGCCCCAGGCACGTTGATTCCCTTCCTGTTGCCCAGAGTCCCTCCAACCACTATTTTACAGACAACTCTGTCCTCCTCTATGGCGTCTATCTTCAGGTGAATCGTGCCGTCGTCGATATATATATCCTGTCCTAGCTTTACCTCTTTGCCTAAAAGAGGATAGGTCACCCATACCTCAGAGCTATTCCCTGGGGTTTCGTCGGACAGCCGGAGGGAGAAAGTCTCTCCCTGAATCATCTCGACCGATCCGCCTTCAACCAGGCCAGTTCGTATCTCCGGCCCCTTGGTATCCAGCATCACCGGCACCGGGTCACCGTAAACATTCGATAACCCTCTGACCATGTTCAAAGTCTGAAGATGTCCCTCGTGGGTTCCATGGCTGAAATTAAGCCTGGCTACGGTCATACCGGCACCTATCATGGCCCCTAATACATCTCGATCGGAACTAGCAGGCCCTAGGGTACATATTATCTTTACCTTCCTGCGATTCATCTGGCACCAACCCTTTCTGCTAAGTTTCAACACCTTAGAGACACCATATCGGAAAGCAACCCCTCCAGGCCAACCTTGAGCGCCTTTCCCGGCCTTACCTTGACGTCCTCCAGAGCTACCAACGCCCTTTCGTGATCTCCTTCAAGTTTGAGAAGGACGGAGCTGTTCCCAGGGTGCCCCTTGAGCACCCTCATGAAATCACGGAAAACCCCTTCACGGAAGGCCTCTTCCCTGAGGGATATCTCCACGTATCGGTGCTTTTTTTCGAGATCTCCGTCGAGAGGGGCTATATCGTTGGCCAGTATGTTGACCCCGCCTCTGTCCTGTACCGCGCCTCTGATGATATAGGGCTTGCCCGATAGGAGAGACGGCTTTACGTCAAGCCAGGGCTTTCCCTCTCTGGGCTTAGGAAAACAGACCACCTCTATCTCTCCGTCACAGTCCTCGAACCTCAAAATCCCCATAGGGTCACCTCGCTTGGTGTACTTCTCCGAAACTCCCACCAGAAGACCGGCAAAACAGGGCAAAACTCTATCGCTCCTCCAGTGCTCGAGATCGGAAATAGTGCAGTTGACGTAGGGAGACGCCTGGGATTGATAGCGCTCAAAGGGATGACCTGAGATATACATCCCGATAGATTCTTTCTCCATCTCCAGTTTCTCCTGAAGATCGTAGTCGTCAACCTCCACCATCTCCGGCACTCCGACCTCCCCCTCCCCAAAGAGAGAGCATTGATCTCCGTCACAGTTTTTCTTTAAGGCGTAGTCCATCATGGAGGGGAAGGATTCCATCAGCTGTTTTCTGTTAGAACTGATCGAGTCAAAGGCACCTGATTTTATGAGGTTTTCCATTACACCTTTGTTTATGCAGTGAATGTCCACCCTGTCGAGAAAATCCCAGAGGCTGGAGAAGAAGCCGCCTTCCTCTCTGGCCCGGACTATCGCCTCTACTGCATTTCCTCCTACCTTTCCTACAGCCCCAAGACCGAACCTTATGACCGGACCTGCGGCGGTGAAAGCAGATCGAGATTCGTTTATATCCGGCGGTAGCACCGGGATCCCAGCTTTTCTGACCTCCCGCACATAAGCCGCCATAACGTCTTTTTTAGCGCCTATCTGGCTGGTGAGATAGGCAGCCATAAACTCTCGATCGAAGTGGGCCTTGAGGTAGGCGGTCTGGTAGCTTATAAGGGCGTAGGCCGCACTGTGAGATTTGTTAAAACCGTAACCGGCGAACTTCTGTATGATGTCAAATATCTCATCGGCCTTAGAACGATCCACTCCCTGAGAGGCAGCACCTTCCAGAAAAATGGCCCTCTGCTCGTTCATTACCTCGACCTTTTTCTTGCCCATCGCCCTTCGGAGAAGGTCGGCCCCTCCAAGGGTATAGCCCGCTAAGGAGGAGGCACACTTCATGACCTGTTCCTGATAGAGGATTACACCGTAGGTCTCCCTAAGGACGTCTTCCAGTACAGGGTGAAAGTAATGAGCGGTGGATCTGCCGTGTTTGCATTCGACGTACTGGTCGACCATACCGCTCTCAAGGGGACCAGGGCGGTACAGGGCGAGAACGGCGATAAGGTCCTCGAAACAGTCGGGAAGCATCTTCTTTAGAAGTCGCCTCATACCGGGAGATTCCAACTGGAAAACCCCTAAAGTATCGCCGTTTTGGAGCATTTTATAGGTGGCCTCGTCGTCCATAGGAAGATCGTTTATATCCGGCACAGGTTTACCGTTTGCCTTGATGTTCTCCAGAGCCTCCTCCAGTATAGACAGAGTCTGAAGGCCTAAGAAATCCATCTTTACCAGACCGAGCCTCTCAACAGGATCCATGGAAAACTGGGTAACCACCTGATTTTCCCCTATCTTTCTCACCGGAACAAGGTCGGTCAGAGGCATAGGGGTTATTACCACCCCTGCGGCGTGTTGGGAGCAATGCCGGGCCAAGCCCTCTATCTTGGAGGCACTTTCAAGGAGGGTTCTCATTTTGTGATCGCTGTCCCTGATACCCTTAAGTTCCGGGGTTAAGGAAATTGCGTCCTCTATGGATTTTACCCCGTCAGGAACCAGTTTGGCGACCTTATCTACCTCCGCATAAGCTATTCCCATGGCTCTTCCGACGTCTTTTATGGCGGCCTTAGTCTTCATCCTTCCAAAGGTGATTATCTGAGATACGTTCTCAACTCCGTATTTTTCGACCACGTATTTGAGAAGCTCCTCTCGGCCTTTATCGGAGACGTCGGTGTCGATATCGGGCATGGTTACCCTTTCGGGGTTCAAAAATCTCTCAAAAATAAGACCGTACTTGATAGGGTCCAACTCGGTTATCTTCATAGCGTAGGCGACCAAAGAACCTGCGGCGGAGCCTCGTCCCGGTCCTATAGGGATACCTCTATCCTTACAGGCCTGAATGACGTCGGCTATAATCAGAAAATACCCCGGGAAACCCATCTGATTTATGACCGAAATCTCGTACTCAAGCCTCTTAACGTAATCCTCCGGGATAGGCTCTCCTTTAAGCCTCTCCTCTAGCCCTGCGAAGGCCGCCTTCTCCAGAGCGGTCTCGAGGGTCTCTCCCTCTGGAATGTCGAACTTTGGAAGGTGGTAGTCTCTGGTCCCTAGTTCAAAGGTTACATCGCATCTTTCCGCTATTTTCAGGGTATTCTCAAGAGCGTCGGGAGCGTCGTCTCCGAAGAACTCCCACATTTCCCTGGCGGAACGAAAATAAAAATCGTTGGTCTCGAAGGATAACCTCTTAGGGTCGTCCATAGTGGAGTTTGTACCGATACAGAGCAGTATCTCGTGCCAGTCGTAGTCTTCCTCGTCCATGTAGTGGGCATCGTTGGTAGCTACAAGAGGGAACCCCTCTTCCCTGGCTATCTCTATAAGGGTCTTGTTTACTATGGCCTGTTGAGGTATCGAGTTGTTCTGTATCTCCAGAAAAAAATTGTCCTTCCCGAAAATATCTCGGTACATAACCGCCCTTTCAAGGGCTTTTTTTCTGTCTCCCTGGAGGATAAGCTGGGGGATCTCCCCACCTAGACAGGCGGAACAGGCTATAATTCCCTCGCTGTATTTCGCTAAAAGGGCGTGATCCACCCTGGGCTTGTAGTAAAAACCGTCGGTATTAGCTATGGAGACGAGCTTAACTAGATTGTGATATCCCCTATTCGTCTCGGCTATAAGCAGGAGGTGGCTCATAGTGTTTTCCCTGCTTCTGTCGCTAATTCCTCCGGTAGCCACGTAAAGCTCGCACCCTATTATAGGCTTGACTCCTGCGTCTTTGCAGGCTTGATAGAATTCGACCACTCCATACATGACCCCGTGGTCCGATATACCGACCGCCGGCATCCCCCATTTTGCCGCCCTCTGAGCGACCTCCTTGCACCTAATTGCCCCGTCTAGCAGGCTATACTCGGTGTGGAGATGAAGGTGTACAAAATTTTTATCGCTACTCAACTTCTACATCATCCTCCCTATCGGCTTCCTCGTCCTTTCGGAAATACAGCACCTCTCCAGAGACCTGGGATCTGACCATCTTCAGGGCCCTCAGCACCCCTCTTTCCTCCTGAATAGGACCTTCTTCCTCCGAGCCCTCCTCATGAGGAGCTCCGTCACTATTTTGATCGTCAACGGTGGAGACGGGAAGATCGGGGGAGTTTATGGATGACAGAGAGGGAAAGTTCCTAACCCGATCCCTCCATACCAGGGACAGAGCCCCCTCCCAGCCCTCATCGGCCAAAGCGGACTGTAGCATATAGGCGGTTCTATCCCCCGATAGCATCTCGAAACTGTAGGGCCTATCGTCGGGGACATTAACCGTATATATGGAGTTCTCCCTGCTTATGGAACAAAAGGCCAAGGCCGATACTATGTGAGGGATGTCCCCAAAGTGAGAAAATAAAGGCGGAGTTTTCGAGGGATCCCATTCAGGATCGGCAACAGGAACGGAGACAGGAAGGACCTCAGGTTTGGTATGTACATCCTTTTTATCGTCGACCTTCGGTACTTCCGCCGTTGGAACCTTCCGCTGAGGGGATGACGGGATCATAGCGGAGACCATCATACCGGAAAACACGTCTTTTCTAAGCCCCCGTCTGCACTGAGGTATAAGAGATCCACACAGGTCCATCATATTCCGAAAAAAGCCCTCGTCCCATCGGGAAACGGTCTCTTTTATAAAATCCTTCTCCCAAGGGGAGGGATTAAGGGCACCGAGACCTTTATCGCCCCACCGGGAGACTATCCACAGATCTCTGAATATGCGATAGAGGCCCGACAGGACCCTCTCCACCGACGCCCCCCTAAGAAACATATCGTCTAAGGCCACAAGAGACTCGGAGCCCATCTCTGGAGAAAAGCCTTTCACCCAGCGACATAGCTCTCCGTGACTTCCCCCTCCGGTAAGTTTCTCTACCGAAGCGAGAGAAAGCTCTCCTTTCGAAAGGGCCATCGCCTGCTCCAGAAGAGAGAGACCGTCTCTGAGCCCACCGTCGGCCTGTCTTGCGATCTCCCAGACCGCTTCATCCTGACAGTCGAGGCCCTCGGAGGTAGCGACAAGCCTTATCCTCTCGACCATATCCTCCATGGCGATAGAGTGAAAAGGGATGTGTTGACACCTAGATCTTATGGTAACAGGGACCTTAAAGGGTTCGGTAGTGGCGAGTATGAACAGAACCGATTCTGGAGGCTCCTCCAGGGTTTTGAGAAGGGCGTTAAAGGCACCGATGGACAGCATATGGACTTCGTCCACTATATATACCTTCCAGGGGCAGGAGAAGGAGGCTAACCCTACGTGGCTCTTTAAATCTCTGATCTCGTCCACACGGTTGTTGGATGCACCGTCTATCTCCACGACGTCCAGGCAGTTGCCTTCGGTTATGCTCACACAGGATTTACATACATTGCATGGCTCCCCGTCCTCCGAGGGATTCTCGCAGTTTACCGCCTTTGCGAATATCCTGGCAACGGTGGTTTTCCCACATCCTCGGGGACCGGAAAAAAGATAGGCGTGTCCTACGTTTCCCTTTTTAACGGCCTGACTTATGACCGACACCGCTCTATCCTGTCCCGTAACGTCCCCGAAGGACTGAGGTCTATATCTACGATAAAGGGAAAGATACATTTTACCGATCCTTTCTAGCGTCACAGAGACATGAGGCTTAGTTGAGATACTCTGCGACGGGGTTTTTTCTCTTCGCCTCCGTCAAGGCCTGCACTATATTATCCCTCAAAACCATCAGAGATAGTCCATTGGGGAGAGGTTCCTGTGCCACCTTACGGCCCGAAAGCACCAGGGTTTCCGCCCCCCCTACCTGTACTACCTGAAGATCGTGAGGAGAGGTCTCCAATTCAAGATGTCGCTCTAGCGCCTCGGAAATCCCGTAAAACAGCTCCGAAGACTCAGGATCGGAGGAGGTCCATATTATATTCCCGTCCAGACTCAGATAAACCCTTCCGTTGTCCTCCTCCACCGACGGTATAAGCGACTTAAGGGCCTTTTTCCTGCTCAGAGGCCAGCGGTTGTCCTTTATGACCTGCCTTATAAACTCTATCCTCTCCTGTATTCTGGGGTGACTCATAAAGATTCCTGGATCGGTATAAGGTCTTTTCATCTGATCCTCCGCAAGGCCCTCCATAACCGTCAAATAGGCCGCCGGGGGATATCCCGCCTTCCAGACCATGCTAACCCCTAGGAGGTCCGCCTCTCTCTCCAGATCTCTGCTGTATCCGTTGGTTATGGCGATCTGGGCTATTCCCGCCATCATCGCCGCTGCCGCCTGTCCCTGGGAGGCTATTATAATGGCTAAACTGGCGAGAGAGAGCTTCTTCGACCTCTCCGCCTGGATCATAACGTGGTTTTTATCGGCGTGGGCAAGCTCGTGGCCTAAAATAGCCGCCAGCTCTCCGTCGCTCCTGACGAAGTTCAAAAGCCCGGTGGTGACGTATATTCTCCCTCCAGGGATACAGAAAGCGTTTATCATCTCCAGATCCACTATCTTGACCTCATAGGGGAGAGGCCGGGAGACGTAGGGCAGCAGACGGTTAAAGACCATCTCCACCCTGGCCACCTTCACAGGATCGGAGACAATAGGCCAGTTTGACTCTATCTGAGAGGCCACCTTATTTCCTAGGGCAATCTCCCTGGATAGCTCGTCCCCCCAGGAGGGAGAACAAAAAATCACAAATAACAAAAAAATGGCTGAAACAGCCATTTTTTTGAATCTCATAATAATCATAGACCTTCACCCTCCTGAACCAAAGCCGAGGAGGACTAGATACTGCCCATATAGCCTCTGACCGCCTTTTTGCCGTCCGCTACGCGGGACATTCTCTTTCGCAGTTCCGAGACCTTGGCTCCCATATTGCTTTGGGCCAGTTCCTCCGACTTCAAGGTGGAGCTAACGATATCCTGAAGAAGTCTGACCTTTTCCTTTAGGTCTTCGTACCCCTCATCCCCTACCACAGACGCCAGAGCCCTCCAGAAAACCGGCTCCTCTCTACCCTGAGAGACACCTAGGTCTCTCGATACGTCGGCCCACTTTTCCATGAGCATTTCCTGTCGGGATATTATCGATTGCTTATTCTGGAGTATCTCCAGCAGCAGATCCATATCGTCGGAATCAATGGCCTTGATCTCCAGATCTACCTGGGCTTCGAGCTCTCGATAAAGCTCGAGTTCCGATGAAAGAAGCTCAGAGACCTTTAGCCTGACCTTATCCCGCAAAGCTCACCCCTCCCCCTGCGCCGACGGGCTCGGGGTCCGATTCAGCTAGGGCTTCCTTTCGGAGTTTTTCACCTGCCTCTTTCCAGGTGTCTCTCAGCTCTTCCAGCATAGATCTAACCATAGCTATCTTTTCCGGTTTTTTCTCCACGTTAGCCTCTACCAGGCTTCTGTGCATAAAATCGTACAGGCCTTTAAGGTTCTCGACTACTTCGCCGCCTACCTCGGGGTTGAGGGAGACCGACAGCTCTCTAACGGCATTTTGGGCCTTGATCAGTGAAACATGGGTCTCCTCCAGGTCGGACTTACCTAGAGAGTTCTCCGCAGTGAGACAAAACCTTATGGCTATATCGTAGGTTATTAAGAGAAGCTGCTCCCTTGAAGCGGTTCTTATCCTCGTCATCTGATAGGCAAGCTGTGCGTCCTGATTTTTCTGTTCCATGAACATCCCCACCTTTCGTCCTTTGTTTCGGACGATTCTAGCTTATTTTTTAGCGAATTTTTTCTAAGTCTACCTTGTCCATATAGTGCAGTACGTCCTCTCTGCTTCCGACCCCTTTTTCCAGATGGGCGGCGTCCTCCATAGCACAGGCCATGCTGAACCTTATAGCTTCCTCTACGTCCATACCTTCCTCGTTAGCCACCACGAGACCGGCCACCAATGCGTCTCCCGCACTGAACATGGAGACCACGTCCCTGCGATCGGCCATAGTGGCCAGATATATACCCTCCGGTGTAAAAAACAGATCTCCGTATATGTGGTAGGAGGATACAGCCCATCCTGCACCGTGGTCGTGGATGTCGATCACCGCCTCTATAAGGCTATCCAGGGAAAAAAGGGACTTCCCCGCCAGCTTTGACATAAAGCGGTGATCCACCTTAGCGAAAGATGGACCAGCGTCTATAGCCGCCATAAAAGCAGGCCCTGCGGCGTCGACGAAGGTGGTTATACCTAAAACCTTCGCCATGGAGATAAGGTCCCTGTATATATCCTGAGGGACACCTGGAGGGATAGACCCTCCGAAGACTACGGTAGAGGCCCTGGAAAGCATACGACGATAGTTGGCCATAAAACGACTAAGGGCATCGGGAGGGATGAAAGGACCGGTCTCTGAGATTCCGGTCTCGACCTTTCCTAGCCTGTCCAATACGTAGACGTTGGATCGGGTATCCCCAGGAACGTGGACGAAGTTCGTCGTTATCCTCCTCCGTCTCAGAGCATCCCTTATGTAATCCCCACTGAATCCTGCGAGAAAACCCATAGCCGCAGATTCGTGGCCTAGCTGATCCAGCAGCAAAGAGACGTTAATCCCCTTCCCTCCTGGAGATTTCTGGGAAGATCCGGCCCTGAACCATCCGCCAGGGGAAAAATCCTCGACAACGTAGCCTTCGTCCACAGCGGGATTCAAAGTAACCGTAACGATCATCGGGCTCCCTCCTTTTTCGATCCTTTTTCGATCTATAAAAAAGGGGCAAGGTGCCGAACACCCCGCCCCTGCCCTGTAAGTATAGTACCTCTAGAAGTGCTCCGCAATATACTCGTAGGCCGACATAGCAGCGATGGCACCGTCGGATGCGGCGGTTACCACCTGACGAAGGGATTTATCCCTGAGGTCTCCTGCGGCGAAGAGACCCTTCATGGAGGTAGCCATCTTCTCGTCGGTCTTCACCCAGCCGCCTTTTTCTGTATCGACGATATCTTTGACCAGATCGGCGTTAGGGGTGTTGCCGACGAACATGAACACGCCGGATACAGGGAGATCGGAGAGCTCTCCGGTCTTGACGTTCTTGAGGACGACCTTCTCGACCATGCCGTCTCCAGCGATCTCCTCGACCACCGAATCCCAGACGGGCTGAACCTTGGGGTTGGCAAGAGCTCTGTCCACCGCCATCTGATCGGCACGGAACTTATCCCTACGGTGAACTATGTAGACCTTGGTGGCAAACTGAGTGAGGTAACAGGCCTCCTCGACAGCGGTGTTTCCGCCGCCGATAACCGCGACCTCCAGCTCCTCGAAGAAAGCTCCGTCGCAGGTAGCACAGTAGCTGACTCCCTTTCCGGCAAACTCGGCCTCCCCAGGGCAGCCAAGCTTACGGAAGCTGGCTCCTGTAGCCACGATAAGGGCCTTTGCCTCAAAATCGCCTTTGTCGGTGGATATGATCTTGCAAAGACCGTTTTCCTTTATGGAGGCCACCTCTGCATCGAGGAACTCGGCCTTCAGAGAAAGGGCGTGATCCTTGAACATATCTCCTAGCTCAGGTCCGGTAGCGTGCTTTACTCCAGGCCAGTTCTCTATCTCCTCGGTGGTGCAGATAGCTCCACCGACCATGCCCTTCTCTATTACAAGGGTGCTCAGCCCCGCCCTTCTACCGTATATAGCCGCTGTAAGCCCGGCAGGTCCACCGCCGATGATAACGAGATCTCTCTGTTCCATAGCTACTTCTCCTCCTCCTAAAATGTGAAATCATCCCACCGAATCGCACAGTATCGCACAGTATCGTACAGTGGGTCAAACCAACGTAAAATTATACACGACACCAGCCTATAAGGCGAGGTATGAGGGCAAGATCTTTCCTGATCTCCATAACCGAAAGGCCCTGTGGCGTCAACTCCAACAAAGGCTTCACCTGCTCCTCACCGCCGAACTCCACCCACAGCCTTCCACCGGGCCTCAGTACGACCTCCGCCCAGGGCAGAAGGGCCCTGTAGGGATCTAGACCATCGTCTCCGCCGTCTAGAGCCGCTAAAGGCTCGTATCCGACGACTTCGTCCATGAGCCCGGATAGGGAGGACGTAGGTATGTAGGGAGGGTTGGAGACTATGAGGTCCACCGATCCCCTTTTAATCGGTATATCCTTTGGATCAGAGCAATGCCAAAGAAGGGCTCTATCGAGAACGCCTAAGTCGGAGAGGTTACGGTAGGCGATGTCTATAGCCGCAGGGGAGCGGTCCACCGCCACCACCGAGGCACAGGGGACCTCCATAAGCAACGACCCCGCCAGACATCCCGACCCAGTTCCCCAGTCCACCGCTAAACCGGAGGAAAAGCCCTCAAGTGCGGCCTCCAGGAGAAATTCCGTCTCCGGCCTGGGGATAAGACAGCCCTCTCCGACCGAAAAGGAGCTCTTCCAGAAGGGGCATTTGCCCAATATATAGTGAAGAGGCTCCCTTCTCTCCCTGCGGGACACCTTTTCATCTACCCTCTTTTTATCATCAGGGCGTAACTCCATATCGCCGTGACAGTGTAGCCAGGTTCTGGAGACACCTAAGACCTCCATACATATGAGATCTACATCAAGGCCGGGGTTATCAACACCGGCACTCTCCAGCCTGCCTCTCCAGGCTCTGGACAGAGATGAGAGTTTTTTATCGGTCATTCATCGCCTTTAAAAGCTCCGCTCTATCGGCCATCCGAAGAGGCTCTATAAGCTCCGAAATGGTGCCTTCCATTATAGATTCCAGCTTGTACAGCGTAAGGCCTATTCTGTGGTCGGTGAGCCTGTTCTGAGGATAGTTATAGGTCCTGATCCGCTCCGATCGATCGCCTGACCCTATCTGGCCCTTTCTCTGCTGAGCCTCGGCATCATGCCTTTTCTGACGCTCCATATCGTACAGCTTCGTCCGAAGAAAAGCCATAGCCCGAGCCCGGTTTTTTATCTGAGATCTCTCGTCCTGACAGGTCACGACCAATCCCGTCGGAAGGTGGGTTATCCTGACGGCGGAGTCGGTCATGTTAACGTGCTGGCCCCCTGCCCCGCTGGCCCTGTAGGTGTCTATCTTCAGGTCCTCGGTCCTTATGTCCACGTCGAACTCCTCCGCTTCAGGCAGAACAGCGACCGTCGCGGCGGAGGTGTGAATTCGACCTCCCGACTCGGTCTCAGGCACCCTCTGTACCCTGTGTACCCCGCTCTCGTACTTCAGGTCGCTGTAAGCCCCTTGACCGTCGACTTTGAAGACTATCTCCCGATAGCCCCCTATCTCGGTCTCGTTGGACTCTATCACGTCCACCGACCATCTCCTGGTCTCGGCGTAACGGCTGTACATCCTGAAGAGGTCTGAGGCGAAAAGGGCGGCCTCCTCCCCTCCTGTACCGGCCCTGATCTCCACTATTACGCTTTTATCGTCGTTAGGGTCCTTAGGGAGAAGCAGAAAGGTTATGGCCTGTTCTCTCTCGTCCAAAAGAGACTCAAGGCGGTTTATCTCCTCTTTGGCCATAAGCTCCATCTCACGATCGCCGGAACCTAAGAGGTCTCTGGCTCCATCGAGCTCGGATTTGACGGAAAGGTAGGATTTATATGCCTCTACGATCTCCGAAAGCTCAGCGTGTTTTTTACCGAGAGCCTGGAGCTCTTTAGGGTCGGAGGTAATGGAGGGGTCGGCCATTTTGTGCTCTATCTCCTCATGAGCCGCCATTATCTCCTGTAATTTATAGTCTAGATTCACCGTACACACTCCTCCCCGGGGTATCTGGGGTAAATTTAACGTTCAAAGCGGATTCAAGGGCCCTCAGCGCCACCTCTATCTGGGCCCCCGACGGAACTCTGGTGGTAAGGTACTGTAGCGAAAGAGCAGGGGCCATTATGCTTCTACCGAGGCTACCCCACTTGGAGGAAGCTCTGATTATCTCGTAGGACAGCCCTACGACGAGAGGTAGAAGGACAACCCTAGAGCCTATCCTCCACAGCACACCTCCACCGCCAGCGAGGGAAAAAACGACAATGCTGACCACGACGACCACCATCAGAAAGGAGGTTCCACACCGAGGATGTATCCTGGAATAGGACCTGATCCTCTTCACCGTCATAGGAGAACCTCCCTCGAAGGCGTTTATGGTCTTGTGTTCTGCACCGTGATACATAAGTACCTCTCGGATATCCTTCCAGAGCCCTATACAGCCTACGTAGGCGACGAACACCAGCCCTCTGGCTAAGCCCTCCACAGCGTGTCTCCCTAGGTGGCCTAAATCGAACCATCGACCGAAAAGATCCCCTATCCACAGAGGCAAGGCGACGAAGAGACCGACAACGGCGACGATGGACACCAATACCGATATGACCAGGTCTTTGGTGGTGAGCTCTTCCTCCTCCCCTAAGGCGATCTGAGCCGATCTTGAAAGGGCCCTGAAGCCCTCTCTCATCATCTCCGCCATGGTGGCGACACCACGGAGCACCGGACGGCTCCATATGCCTTTTTTATCCCAACCGGCACAGGACCATCTGTCCCTGAAGATATCTCCCTCAGGCTTTCTGACTGCCATCCCCCAGTGGGAGGGTCCTTTCATTATGACTCCCTCTATGACCGCCTGTCCCCCTACGGGCAGGCTCTTTTCGCAGGACGAGGAAGCCGAATCGAAGGCGGCTCTGAGAGCGAAGGACAGCAGGGCGAATGGATTGATCAGCATGAGCATTCCTCCAGTTTTACACCTAAATATCTGTCCAACCAGGGCTCTTTTTCTAAAAGCAATCTGCCCATCTCGATAAGCATCTCCCTTATCTCCCATTGGGCACCTTTTACGTTGACCCTTTTCTCATATACATCCAAGAAAGACCGAAGGTTGAGGGTGGTGACAAAGTTGGTGCAGATGGCTCCAGGAAGGACGAACCGGGCGTCCTCTCGAGGTATTTTGCAATCTATAAGCCTATCGTAAGCGTCCTGGGCGCTTTCCATCGCCTTCATAAACACCTCCAGGGCCTCAGGGGAGGCCATTATCGTAGGAGGCACTACGTGGTCGAATATAGCCCCACCGGAGGATCTCTCCGAGACGTACCTCTGACTTTGGACGCTCAGACTGACACCTATTCTGTGGCGGCTGTACTGAGCTAGCAGGGCCCTTGAGACGCCGGATACGGCGAAGGTCATGGAACAGTGTTCCAGGACGCTTAGGTGCTTTGCGTTTATCAGAAAATCCACCAGTTTAGCCATTTTGGAACTGTCTACCGGATCCCTGTAAAGCTCTTGAGGCGCCAAAGGACTGTGGCATGTATGTCCTGCAAGCCATATGGCCATGAGATAGTCAGGGGTGGTATAGATAAGGTCCACTCTCATAGGAACCTCCAATCTCCCGGCATATCCGGGATATTTCTACATCTATATTTAAGAAAAAAGAGGGGCCTAGGCCCCTCTTTTTTCTCTACTCAGTGGCCTCTTTTTGGCCGTAGTTCACTCCGGCGTACTTCTTATTGAACTTCTCAAGTCGTCCAGCCTCGAGGACCATGCCCTTCTTGCCTGTGTAGAAGGGGTGACAGGCGGAGCAAACACCTACTTTTATCTCTTCCACCGTGCCCTGGGTCTCGAAGTTGTTTCCACAGGCGCAGGAGACCTTGCATGCGCTGTAATTAGGGTGAATATCTTTTTTCATGTCTTTCAGGCTGTCAGATACCTATGTACTCACCATAGGATCAGACAGCCTTCCTCCTCTCTATAAATAGGTTTCTATAAACGGCTGGTTCTCGAAGTCCTTAAAGGCCCGCTGTATAGTTTTTTGGCGGAAACCGAGGACATTCCAATGTGGAAATTTATCACAGTTGGGGCTTTTTATCAAGGAGAAAATCAGATATGCATTATTCCAAGGCCAAATCTCTCGTGGTGGGCCACAGCGTGATAGGCGGTATCTCCCATCACCGCTACCGATATCCATCGACTGTTTCTAACTATGGCTATTTTGGCCCCTATACTGGCCTCCAGAAGACCGGAGGGGATAAAGGCGTCCAGAGCCTCGAAAGCGGCGTGCATCAAGGCGTGCATCTCCCCTTGATCCTTATCTATGACCCTCCCGTTTAACGCCGCCCCTACCAGGGCCCTGGTGGTCTTTTGGGGCAGATCGCCAAAGACGCCACCTACCTCCGTCGCGACGCATCTCCAGCCCAGTTCGCTCAGCTGTGATTTTATGGAGTCCTCCTCCGACTTGGTCAAAGTGGAGGCTAGAAGCATAGCGGCCCTTCCTATCTGACCTTCCGAATTAAACTTAAGTCGGACTGTTATATTTACCTCTTTTTCCAGCTCTTCCTCCATATCGGTCAATATATCCAGAGAGACTTCGTCCTCTTTAGCTTCACTGTCACCGATAAACATCTTTTTCCACAAAGCTCGCACTCTCCTTTTCTCAATTCTACATAACCGAGTCTATCGCTTTAATCCATCTCTCCAGGGAACGGCATCCGGTACGACCGGAGATGGAGCCCCCTCTTCCTCCCCCTCTGGCCTCAAGATCGGGAACCGCCAAAAGAGCCTTAGAATCGAGTTTTTCGTCGTTTTGCCACAGCATAAAGGGAACTGGCCCCTGACCTCCGTCATCGCAGATTATCAAAACCACCTCAGAGGACTGGGCTATCTTTTTTCTTCCACAGGCAGACAGCATATCCGCCGGCAATCCTACTGGAGCGCAGTAACTGACGTTGACTCCCCTTACGACCGATTCCTCCCAGGGCAGCTCCACATAGGGAGCGACTTTAGAGAGCTGTTTAGATAAAAGGCGGTTCTCCTCGCTTAGCCGGTCAAATATCTTCCCCAGCTCGCCGGGAGAGCAGTTAAGTCGGGACAGGAGACGGCGCATCTCCCTGCTGTACATGGAAAAGCGGTCTCCCAGGGAGAAAACTATCTCCCATTCAGGAGAGGACCCCTTTACGGACTCCACGCAGATATCGCCGATATGGGAGGTGTTTGAAACATGGCTGCCGGAGCAAGCTATAAGGTCAAAATTCGGGATTTTAACGACCCTAACCACCTCGTCCTCAAGCCTATCCCACCGGGCCTTAAGGCCCTCCAGTGAACGAGCCTCGTCCACCGAAAGCTCCAAAATCTCCACCGGCATCGCTGAGGCCACCACAGATCGAGCCTCTTGCTCCGCCAAAAAGGCGAAATCCCAGTCGACCGGGCCGTCGTAGTGGAAGTAAACCCCCGTCCTTTCCTCTCCGACCGCCACTTTATAGACCGATAGACCGGGCTTCAAGGTCTCCATGACCTTTGACAGGACGTGCTCCGCCGAGTGCATTCTGGACAGGATAAAGTTTCTCTCCTCGTCCCTCTCCAGGTCGACCTCCATCCCAGAGATAAGTTCCCCCTTTTGGAGGGTTACCTCCAAAATCGGGGATAGATGGTTACCCTTCAGGGTGTTGGTCACCTTTGCTTTTCCACCATCCCAGGACAGGAAGCCAGAATCTCCCGGCTGCCCTCCTCCTTCAGGGTGCATAGGACAGGGCCTGTCCAGAGACAGACGCAGTTTTTTGCCTTCCCTCCAGGCTATATCTCCGACAACCGCTTTCACCGCAGATCACCCTCCTTAAACCTTTTCCAGCTCGTTACGATACGGTCTTCCCGATCCCATCATGATGCCTATGACCTTAAGGGAATCCACGTTTTCGCATATTATCTTTATGATCGCCGCGATAGGCACCGAGAGAAGGGCTCCCACAACCCCCCATAGCCAGCCCCAGAAGAAAAGGGATACAAGTATGACCACCGGGCTGAGGTCTAGACTGTCTCCCATGACCTTAGGGGTTATGACGTTCCCTATGGCCAGCTGGATCATCACCAAAGCCACAGCTGCCCCTATAGCGGGAAAGGTGTTGGGATAATACTGGACCAACGCCAGCAGAATAGGGGGAATCGAAGCCACGATAGACCCTATAGTCGGTATGAAGTTAAGGGCGAAAGCTACAACACCCCAGGTAACGGCGAAATCCACACGCAGATAGGACAAAGCCAACCACACGCAGAAACCGGTTACCATACTGATCAAGAACTGGAGCGTCAGATATCTGCCTATCTGAGAGGATATAGTCTTTAGAATCGACGTTATCATAGCACCATATCCCTCGGAGAAGGCTTTTTTTATCTTGAACTCAAAGAACGGACTTCCTAACAGCATGAACACGAGGAAGACAACCACAAGAACCAGGTTGGACATAAGCGATACGAGGGAACCGGAGACGGAAAGAAGGTATTTTCCTATCCTCTCTCCCCAGTTGATGCTATCCCAAAAATCCGGTGGGAAGAGGGCGTTCCCCGTAAAGCTCTTGGTCAAGACGATAAGCTGATCGTAGTACCTCGGATAGGCCGCCGCAAAAGCCACTATACGGGTATTGAGAAAAAATATACCGACATAACACACCCCTAAGAGTATAGACAGGACCAGAATCACCGAAAATGCGGCGGGAACCCTTCGCTTCGCCATAAATCGAACCACAGGGCCAAATATATAGGATAAAAGCCAGGCTATGACGAAAGGCAGGATAACGCTCTGGGCGGCTTTTAGAACGACCCCTACCGCCACAAGGGTCAAAATGGAAACACAGGCGATGATGATATTGATATTTTTCAAGCTACGTCCCCCCTGTTGTCGAAGGTCACTGCGACCAACCGATTATACAACATTTAGAGGGAGCAAAGGTCGATACCGAAAAGACAAAGGCCCACCATTAGGCGGGCATATTTAACTGCCGATCCTCCCATAGCCATCAGAGTGGGCGACAATAGTATCGCCAGACAGCACTATGTGTCAGGATATATGTCGCGTCTCCCTGAGGTGGTAGAGTAATAGATCAAGGGGGTGCGATAGATGATACGCTACAGCCAGGAGTTTAAAGAATCGGCAATTCGGAAGATATTGCCTCCGGAGAACAGGTCGATATCGGAACTCTCAGAAGAGACGGGAGTAACGAAAACCACGCTCCGCAAATGGAAAAAAGAGGCCCAAGTCGTAGGAGCAGCAGCCCCGTGTAACGAAGCGCAGATAAGTCGCTGGAATGGGGAGGATAGGCTCCAGATCGTATTGGAGACATACGGTCTCAACGAGTCTGAGCGTAGCGAATATTGTCGTTCTAAAGGCCTATACCCGGAGGACATCAAGGCATGGCGTAACGCCTGTATCAAGGCCGCGGTAGGACAGGCGATTGGTTACGATAAAAGCCAACAAGAGGCCGGTGTATCGAAGAAAAAGTACCAGGAGCTTGAAAAGGAGCTCCGTCGCAAGGAAAAGGCTTTGGCAGAAGCGGCAGCCCTTCTGGTATTCAGAAAAAAAGCCCAGGCGATCTGGGGGGACGAAGAGGAAGAATGATCAGGGCCTCGGATCGCCGTAAAGCAGTTGAGCTGATCAAAGAAGCCCATACCAACGGAGCTCGTCTCTTCAGGGCCTGTCAGGTTTTAGAAATCAACATCAGGACCTATCAGCGTTGGACCCTAGGAGGCGATGTAAAAGAAGACGGGCGTCCTGGTGCCGATCGACCATCTCCGAGCAACCGATTGAAGCCAGCGGAAAG